>CAJOQZ010000276.1 GCA_905236585.1 uncultured Lachnospiraceae bacterium | reverse complement strand
TTCTTCCGCCACTCCCTGTAAAAATCATCTCCCACGGGAGAGACAACTCCCTTTGTGAGATAATTTTTACAGGTCGTTGGTTCCTGGAATCATCCTTATTCTAATGGACTATGATAAGTAATACCGTACTTTTTTTCCTGTTCAGCAATTTCAGCCTGATACGCCTCTTTTTTCTCTTCCCATATTGCCTCTAACGCCGCGTCCTGCCGCCGATCGGATACACCCATATCAAGCAGCACCGGTCCGATATAGTCGGCTAACTTCTCCGCTCCGGACAAGTTCATATGCAGTCCGCCATCATAAGTGTCGGTCGTGTAATCAATCCCCGTTTCATCCTGGATCTCTAAAAAATTGATATAGGGCACATCATGCTGCTTCGCGTATTCCACGACCTGCGCGTCATATTCGTCATACCACACCGGATAAAGGCTCGGCGCTTTGATAAACAAAAGCGCGATATCATTTTTTTCGCATAACTCGCGGATTTTATCCAAATATAAATACGCCTTATCTCCAAAGGTATAATCTGCAAGCGGCCGCCCTGCCGGAATATTCTCCACCGGGCGAACGTCAATCCGCATATAGTATCCGTTGTGCGTCACCGGACGGGTTTTGAACATATACTCCACGTCCGTCGCCTGCAGTTCGCTCCAACGGGAATGATAGCGCAACAGCGGGAACACATATTCAATAAAATGCTCGTCCTCTTTCATGGATGCAAAAATGGAGCCGATCTTCGACTTCGACCACTTCATCCCCTCTATGCTCATCCGGTTATAGGCTTCCGACTGCGACTCATTAAACTGCAGCGACTGGATATTGAAAACAACCGCCTGCGGCTTATGATATCTAAGTGCATCCTCCAACAGATAGTAGGACTGCCAGATGTACTGTTCCGCGCTCCCCCGGATATAACTGTTGATACCGTACTCATCCCAAAGTACCACCGGAGAAAAATTCTCATAAACCTCGCAATCCCCGATGAAGATCACATCAAAATTCATATCCGGTTCGCGGTAATATTCCGCAACAAACGCGCCCTCCACTATGCCGTCGACGTACTTCGGCACAAACAGCCGCTGCAGCAAAAACAGCGCCAAAATGATGATAAGCAGCGTCGCGACTACACGGATTCCTATGCTTTTTTTCAAAATCATCTTGTCATCCATATCGCATTTCCCTAAAACCGGTTATAAATAAACTGGCTCGCGTCATAGCCGATCCCATAGGCGCCGAAAATCAATACCGCAAGGAACATCGAAAACCACAACGCCGCCTTAACCGGATATGCCTTCGCCGTGATCGCCGTGCGCGGATCGCCGTATTTGTTTTTATAGAGGCTTAACGCAAAAACGATAACGCATGCTGCCGCAGCAACCGCGTAATCCGCCGCGGACAAGCCAAGTTCCAATAATCCGCCAGACGCAACGGCGTCCCAATTCCTTCCGGAAAAAACAGAACCGATTGCACCTAACGTTTCACCGACCGAAGCATAGCAATCAAACATATTCAAAACACAGATTAAAAGAAACGTCCGAAATACCATAAACCCATGATATACGCGACCGTTCGACCATGCGCATGCCCCATGAAATTTCTCATAGAGCGGTTCAAACTCCTCCGAAATCATCAGTACCGCGAAATTCAACAGCCCCCAGACAATAAAATTCCAACTTGCCCCGTGCCAGATGCCGGTTAAAAACCACACCACAAAGGACGAGACATATACCGGAAGCCGCCGTCCGACGCGATCGCCAAGGTGCGCACGCGCCCATTTTCCGAGATTTTGAATCGCTTTCGACGACGATACCGGATAAAAAATATAATCGCGGAACCAGTTGCACATGGAAATATGCCATCTGCGCCAGTACTCTTTTAACGATGTGGAAAAATAGGGCAGATTAAAGTTTTCCATCACCCGGATGCCGAACATCTGCGCCACGCCGATCGTCACATCAATTCCTCCGGTAAAATCCGCATAGAGTTCGATGGTATAGAACAACATTCCGAAAAACGCATATGCACCGTCATACGTCTGCGCATCCGAGATGATCGTCGTAACCGCGGGCATCATCCGATCCGCGATCACCAATTTTTTGAAAAAGCCCCAAAGCACGCGCTGCAGACCATAGGAAATATTTGCACCGTCGAAGGGATGCTCCTCGTACATCGTCTGCGACAAATCCCCGTAACGGCTGATCGGTCCCTGCACCAGCTGCGGAAAGAAACCGACAAACAGCGCAAGCCGGAAAAAGTTGTCTTCCGCTTTAACGGTTCCCCTCGAGACATCAAAAAGATAAGACAGTGCCTGAAACGTATAAAACGAAATCCCCATCGGCAGCGCGATAGACAAAAAGGAAAACTGTCCGCTGCTTCCGAATGCCGCCATCAGGGAATTGACATTTGCCAAAAAGAAATTGGTGTACTTTACCACCGCTAAAATGCCGACACAAAGAAGTACCGCAATCGCCTGATAGCGAAAGCGGATCTTCTTCTGCGCTGTTTTATAGTTCTTTTTTTCTTCTTTTGAAAGGGCGTCCTTCTGCTCTTTCAGATATGCTTTCTGCGTATTAAGGTTCTGCCCGATCCGTTTTGCAGCAAAAAATATGATTATCGTTACCGCGACTAAGTACAACAGATACTTCGGACCGGAAAAAGCATAAAATACATAACTTCCGATCAGAAGAAGTTTCCATTGGAACCGCGCCGGAAGCACATAATACAACGTCAGCAGGATCGCCACAAACAGAAGGAATCCATATGATGTGAACAGCATCTGCTAAATCAGTCCTCGTTCTCTAACTTCTCGATCAGAGCGCAGATTGCCTTTGCGGAATTGAAATTCTCCGGTACAATATGCTCCGCCGAAATCGTAACATCGAAGTTTTCTCCGATTTCCGAGATCAGGGTCACAATATCGAAGGAATCCAATATGCCGTTATCAATCAGCCCCTCTTCTTTCTCAAAATCAATATCCGGGTGTAAATCACGTAAAATCTCTAATAAATCTTCGTACATAACCTTTTCCTTTTTTCATCATTTGCGGCGTTTCTTATAACGCCGCAGACAATGGTATCCTAATTAACGAATTTCCGTTGCTACACCGTTATTATCGCAGGTGTATTTCTTGGTACCGATCTTAATCTCCTGATTCCGAACCTTATAACCCTTGGAATTGAAAACATAGAGATCACCTTCAATGACAAGCGCAGTATTTACCGCCAGCGTTCCGTCGCTCAAACCGTAGAGGGTACGGACGTTGCTTTCATCCAAAACTATATTACCGTTTGCGTCCTTGACATACTGCTCCCTTGCGTTCTTGATCGGCTCATCGATCCAGCCGAAGCGAAGTTCGCCCGTATCCTCATCAAAGTAACGGAGGGTGCCATTGAAATTGATAATTCCGCCCTTGATTTTGCCGGTTTCATCAAAGTAATAATACTTATCGCCAATCTGCGTCAGCCCTGTAGCGAGATAGCCGTTGGAATCCGCGAAGTATTTGTAATATCTGTCAGTATCGCTATTCGGATTTTCGACGGTAAACCATACGTTGCGCTTCATCGCTCCGTTGTCATCATCGAAGTACACCGCACGACCGTTGACGGACTGCAAGCCCCGAGCCATCGCCGGGGTCAGCAGGTACGTATTGCCGTTAATTGTCTGCAAGCCGCTTAATACTACGCCGTTCGCATCTGCAAAATAATATACCGGCTTCGTCGTACTGTTCGCGTAATTGTTCGTCGTAAACCACCCGGTCACCATCGCGCCGTTGTTGTTCGGGTCGAAGTAGTAGGTCTGCCCGTTGATCGTCTGGAAGCCGCTTAAACGAACCCCCGTCGACGGATCAAAGAAGTATACCGTACCGCCGACATTGATAAATCCCGTAGCCGTAATGCCGTCGTTGCCGAAATAGTACCAATCGTTGCCGACCTGATTCATGCCAATAAGCGCCGGCCCCTGCTGCGTAAAGTAATATTTGCCGCCGCCAGACGTCTGCACCCAGCCGGACGCCATGGAGCCGTTGTTGTTCGGGTCGAAATAATACAGTTGATTGTTGATATTTAAAATGCCGGTCTGCAGCGCACCCGTTTCATTGAAATAATAGGTCTTGCCGCCGACCTGATTCATGCCGACAAGCGCCTGTCCGTTCGTATCGGACAGATAATATAGCCCCGTCGTATCGGAAAGCCAGCCGGTATTCATCGCAAAGTTGTCGCCCATATGGTAACGCGCGCCGTTGACTTCTACCCAGCCTCTCGTTTTCCGGTAGTTATTGTAAAAATATACGTTGCCGTTCGACGCGGTAACAAATGCGCTCTGCGGAATCGCCGAATGGTAGTCGACCACCATAGCATCAAGGTCAACGTTTCCGTTCATGCCGCTGACCGCCCCCGTCGACGAATACTGCCAGATCACATATCCCGGAATATCGCAGTTGTTGCCGTACTGTGCAATCCATTTGTCATAGCGCAATTCGCTCGAGATAATATGCGTTTTGTAAAAATTCGCGTAGGTGTAAATGATCGGCGTATATCCCGCGGAATAAATCACGTCGCAGAAAGCGTTGCACATTGCCGTAACCGTAGCGGCATCCAACTTCTGATGATTCGAATTTTCGATGTCATAAGAAATCGGGAAATTGATATTGTACGGTTCGATCCATGCCAATACCTGATTCGCCTCGTTCACCGCTTCCGCAACATTATTCGCATAGGAATAAATGTATACGCCCGTTCGTATGCCCGCTGCCTGTGCGCCCTGCACGTTCGCCGGAAAATACGGGTCCATGCCGGAATTTGTACTGCCGACTTTGATAAACGCATAACTGACGCCGCTTGATTTTACAGCGTTCCAGTTGATGCTTCCGTTGTGTTTGCTGACATCAATGCCTAAATACGCCGCATTGGCTGTTAGCGGAGCCGACAGAAAAAACGTCAGCGCAAGGACAAATGCCAGCAGGGTGCGAATTGTGATTTTTTTCATTTCTTTTCTCCTGTGTAAATGATGAAATCTCTTCCTTGCGGCTTAAAACCTTTGCACCGTAAGGATATGTTCCACAAAACCGCCCACTTGTGTCAGTTTCCCATAAAGAATAGCATATAAGCGCAAGCCTGTCAACATTTAGTGGACGAAAGTTCTTATAGTTCAAGATGTAGTGGGAATAAAAGGGCTGCCGGATGGCAGCCCAAATTTTAAGTGTTCCTGTATGACTTACTTTATAATAATGCCGTTCTCATCGAATGAGCAGTACTCTTTGCCATACGGATTCATATCCAGCGAAACCTGCGTATTATAATATAATTTGCCGTTCGACTGTGCGTAAATCCATCCCTCGTCGGAATTGAACCATCCCGAGCCGTATTTTACAACGCCGTTGCCGCCGTCAGACTTTACCTTGTCATTGTCCGCCGCATCTTCATAGAACGACACCGTTCCCGGTCCGCCTTCAAAGATCATGCCGTACACTTCGTCATAGTAATACAGGTTCTTGCCTTCCCAGACGAAGCCGGTCTGCATCACGCCGTTTTCGTCGAAGAGGTACTTGCCGGAGAAATCTTCGCGCTCCGTAATGCCGTTGTTATTCCTGCTCTTTTTTCCGTCAATCCACTTTTTCTGCCCGCGTACAATCACGCCGGTACTGGAAGCATAGTAGGTATTGCCGTCCACATCAAACCATCCGGTTTGAACTTCTCCGGTTCCCGCATCCATGTAGTAAAGGCTGTCGCCGATCAACTGGAAACCATGGGTCAGTTCACTCGTATTTTGGTCGAGATAGTAGCGATCATCGTCCACTTTTCTCATGCCGCTTTCCAAACCGCCGAGTTTATTGAAGTAATACGTTTCTCCGCCGATATTGAAGAAACCGTCCTTAACCGCAATACCGGAACCCGGCTGGAAATAATAGGTCACTCCGTCAACCGTCATCCATCCGGTCACCATCTTGCCCGTATCAAGGTCAAAGAAGAACAGATCCTCCTTGTCGATCTTAACCAGACCCTTTTGCAGCTGACCGTTCAGATAAAAATATGTCGCATCGCCGTCCCGGACAAAGGAATAATACGTATGCTCATTCTGCGAGTTGACGGCAACGGAGTTTGTCCTCGCGTATGGATTGCCGGCGGTAACGTTGCTTACGGAATTAACGGTCGTCTTATCCACATACGCCGATACATCCGCCTCCGTATCTTCTGCAGCCGTTGTCTGCGCCGCAACCGTCGCCGCCTGGGAAACAGCCGCGCCAACCGCCGCATCCATCTTCTGATTCAGCGTCGTCGTCACACTCGTAACGGCACTGCCTGCAGATGCCGCTTCGCTCGTAATGTCCGCATCCGTAGATGTCGCACGGACAGCGGTCTTCGATGCGATCGCCGTAGCGGAAATACCGACAGTCAGCACGAGAGCCGCGGAAGCCGTAATTGTCAGTAACGCTTTTCTGCTTTTCATAACTGCACACTCCTTAACAAAATATATATTCTTCGCTTGCCATTCTATCAGAGCCAAAGTTCACAATCAAGACAGAAAACCCTTAATATCTGACCAATTTACGTAATATTTGTGTAAGAAGTAAATGTTCGGATACCCTTATGCTTCTGTCTCGTCGGCATCATCATTTGTCTGCGTCTCGTCCGGCTGTACCGGCGTCTTGGTCATGGATTCCACGACAGGCGGCTGTGAATCTGCATTCACTTGTGTCTCCATAGTTCCCGATTCATCCACCGGCTGCGCGAATGTCTGCTCTTCCTTCGCCGTCTGCGTAAATGTCTGCTCTTCCGGCATCGTCTGCGTAAATGTCTGCTCTCCGAAGTCCTGCCCCATTTCCTGCGCTGTCTGCGGTGCCGTCCAAAGCGGAGCCGCGATGCCCGGTATTCCGTTATAGCCTCTCAACGCTTCATAGAACGCCGCCGCCGTCGAATGATAATACGGTCCAACAAAGAAGATTCCCAAAATTCCCAGGGTCAGCATATTCAAAAGCCACCAGCCGATAAACGAAAGATCCAAAAGAAACGCTTTCATCTTGTAGCCATGCATCATCTGCTTGCTGGTCGCAAATGCCTGTTCTTTTGTCAGATCCGGATATTCCGCCAGCAAGTACGGAATCAGGCGGTACTCATATCCTTTATAAATTCCCGGTATCAGGCACAACAGGCTCCACAGGAACGTAAACAGGCTCCGCATAAACATGATGTATACCTGATTCCTATATCGGTGATCAAACGCATATCCTAAAGAGGAAATTTTGCCTTCTTCGTTCAAATTCGATACAAAGAACCGCATACAGCCAACTTCAAGCGGATTCAGGAAGAATATCCGCACAAGAAGGACGATGACGGCAAAGATAATAACAAATACCAAAACAATCGCAAATACCGCAAGGATCGCGGCGGCAAGTTCGCCCCCGAAAGAAGAATCTCCGCCGATGATCTCATTCGGCAGGTAATCATCCGAATCCTCATGCCAATCGTCATCGTACCAATCATCCTCATACCAATGATCCTCTTCTTCATAATAATAATTATCATCAAAATCAAAATCGTAGTCATCAAAGAAATCGCCGAAATCATAATCGTCGATATTTTCATCATCATAGTAATAATGAAACTCATCATAATCGCCGTGCGAATTATGTCTGCCGGGATCTGATCCTTTATCCGCTTTCTTATTGACGGATTCCGAAACCGACTTTTCAATCGGCGTAGAAATCGCCCCGATGATCGCGCTATAGAACGATTCGATCGTACTTGTACCCTGCGTTCCTCCAATCGCTGCAATGATAAGCGCAACAAGCACCGCCCGCCAGTAGTTTTTCTTATACGTCTGCTTGCCTCTGCCTTTTAACTGTGTAATCGTAAACATCCTGCTTTTTACTCCCTTCTGATTTTTCAAAAAATCATAGGTATTGTAGCACTTTTATGTATCTGTGTAAACGCAAAAATAGAAGTCACAAAAATCAACTTTTATGTTGAGAACAAACACTTCTTAAGTGTGAGGTTAAGGCATTTTTGCCGTCGAACACGGAGAAGTGTTTGTTCCCGACGAAAAGATTACAAAAAATGATTTCCTTAAAAAAAGAGGCTCGCATTTATCATGCGAACCTCCATAAAATTTACTTTTGCTCTGATGACTTTCGTTTTGCTTCTTCCTCTTTCATTCTCGAAATGACATCTTCGATTCCCAGAACCTGAAGCAAACCATGATACGCTTCTATTTCAGAACTTCCGTTCTTTACTTCCCGAAGCAAGAAGTTTCTCATCTCATCTTTCTGCATAAGCATACCTCTTATTTGCTGAATACATCCAACAACTTAGCCTTTACATCCTCAGCAAATCTCGCTAACGTATCACCTGCTTCTTCAACGGCCTTCGAAGCCTTGCGCATCGGATCGTTGTTGATCGCAGCCTGTGCCGCAGCAAGACGAGCGATCGGTACCCTGAACGGTGAGCAGGATACATAATCCAAACCGATCTTGTGGCAGAACTCGATGGACGAAGGATCGCCGCCATGCTCGCCGCAAATGCCAAGATGCAGGCTCTTGCGCTTCGACTTGCCGAGAACAACCGCCGTCTTCATCAGCATGCCGACGCCGTCCTGATCGAGTTTTGCAAACGGATCATTCTCGAAGATCTTCTCATCATAGTAACTCTTTAAGAACTTGCCGGAGTCGTCACGCGAGAAGCCGTATGTCATCTGCGTCAGATCGTTCGTGCCGAAGCAGAAGAACTCCGCCTCTTCCGCGATCTCATCAGCGAGAAGCGCTGCACGCGGAATCTCGATCATCGTACCAACTTCATACTTCAAGTCAACGCCGCTGTTCTTAACTTCCTCATCAGCAACTTCAACTACGATGTCCTTAACGAACTTTAATTCTTTCTTGTCGCAGGAAAGCGGAATCATGATCTCCGGAACGAGATCCCACTTCGGATGGGACTTCTTAACTTTTGCGGCCGCACGGATAACCGCACGCGTCTGCATTTTAGCGATTTCCGGATAGGTAACCGCCAGACGTAAGCCACGGTGTCCCATCATCGGGTTGAATTCCTTCAATCCGTCGATAATGCTCTCGATCTCTTCTACGGTCTTGCCCTGCGCATCCGCTAGCTTCTTGATGTCGTCTGCCTCCGTCGGAACAAACTCATGCAGCGGCGGATCTAAGAAACGGATCGTAACCGGGTTGCCGTCCATTGCCTCGAACAGCTGCTCGAAGTCATCCTGCTGATACGGCAGGATCTTCTCTAACGCCGCTTCTCTCTGCTCTGCCGTATCCGCGCAGATCATCTCACGGAATGCTGCGATACGGTTCTCATCGAAGAACATATGCTCTGTACGGCA
>CAJOQZ010000275.1 GCA_905236585.1 uncultured Lachnospiraceae bacterium | reverse complement strand
TAGATCATTCGGCTTGACGTCCCGGATGGACGCATCCGCCGACCCTTCTATTCGGCAGGAATGAATCACGTCCCATACCGCTATATGATTCCGCAACAGAAATGCCTTCTTTTCTTCTATGGTTTTTGGCGGCTCCTCATGAAATATCGACGATACGACCCGCCAGAACCGGTTCCCGGGATGTCCGTAAAAAAAGCCCTCCTCTCTGGACTTAACGGAGGGAAAACTCCCGAGGATCAGTACTATAGCGTTCTCGTCATATACCGGCGGAATCGGGTGGAAAGTGTACATAAAACCTGTCTAAACTCCTATCATTTTCTCTTATATCCTATTATCATAATGGTATTATAGGCAAAGATACGGTACAAGGGTATCCTGTACATTATAACGCACATAGATATTTACAAAGGTTATAAGAGTGATCTGACGCTGTGTTGCAAGCGGCAGGGATAAATAATATTATTTGTTCCATTCATCAGCCCGTAATTGCATAATGCTTTGCCGTTCTTGGGCTTTTTGAACAACCTTATCGTAATAGACATGCACTTGATTGTAAAACTGAGGCATCCATTGCTCACGTGTAAAATCTGTATCTATAACTATATCATTTGCGTTACGGATCTGATCTTCAAATGTTTCTTTGATCCCGGAAAATAATAGCAATGGCATATTTTTCAAGTCTACTATAGTGTTTGACAAAGATATCAGTGCAGGTTTATCGGTTGATAAGTTGCTTCAAGAAGCCTATAGCCTCATCGTAATCTATATATGATCCTTCGTTTTGTGAAAGAATCGAAACAAGGGCTTTTCCTTTAAACTGCGCTACTCCACGAGAATTTCTGCCTGCCCAGTGTTGCTGAAGACTTGTTGCGCTTATTAGTCTTTCATCAAAAGCCGATACTAAGCTTGCCACAATCTGTTTGTTTTCATCAATACCAAGCAAGTAGATCATATAGACAGACTTTTGGGTAGATAGAAACTCTAAAAGTTTGTCTATGTTGTAGGCTTTTGGATTTCCATCCAAAAACAGTACCTTTGTTTTGATGTCTGTTTCCGTAAGATAGAAAGGATAAGTTTTTGAATAATCTCCGAGTTTATCCTCAATTTTGAAAGAGGGTAATGGAGAATCTGAATGCAGGGCATCAATTATTTGATCTTTCATGGATGAGCCATCATCAGTTATGAGATATTCGATAACCCGCCCACGCATATTGACATTGTCAATAAATGCAGCTATTGCGATTTCTCCTTGAACCCTTTTAACTCGACTATCCAGATCATTTTTGAGATCAATATATTCGCTCGAAGCCAAAAAATGTTCAGCCCTGTCAACTGATAGAAGAATGCTTTTTTCGGTTGTTGGCGTTATATCAAAGCGTAAATTGCGCCCTACAATTTTGTTCGTACTTTCAACTAATCGTTCAAGATTATCTTGAAACGATAAGCCTGTATGATATGCGTAGAGTCGCTGGAAGTTTTCCGGCTTATTCTCGATTAAATCGAAATCGAGCATTATATCGCTTCCGTTGAAACTTCCACGGATGTTATCCACTCTTAGTTCTTGAGATGAGTGACTGATTTTTTTCAGAAATGTTGAATTAGACAGAAGCAAATGATTGGTTTCAGGTGTTACAATGCAGACGATGAAGGGTTCAGCATCATATTTTTGAAGAGCAGATAATGATAAAACGGTATTGCTCATCCGCTTACTTTTAGATTTGCTAAAGCGGATAGAAAAATCTGGGGAATAGAAAACCTTTCTATCCTGCGTTAGATTGAACTCTTTTTTTACCATAGATGAGAGTTTTTCTTTATCGCCTATGCCATTAAGTCTTTCAATGTAGGCTATGAGTCGATTTATAGCATTCTTATTATACACTTCCACTCCAATCCTGCAATGTTATTTACATATTATCGTTGGTTCTTTTCTGTAGATTTGCAGTATTTCTTTCCCAAAAGACACCGTCAGCATAACCCTGTATGACGGTATCTGTTTCAGCCATCTCCAGTCTTTTCTCGGCCCATACACAGTACTGATCATTTATTTCAATTCCTACATAGTGGCGACCAAGTTTTTTTGCTGTTACAGATGTTGAGCCTGATCCTAAAAAAGGATCAAGTAAAATATCTCCGGAATTGGAACTTGCAAGGATCAATTTTGCAAGTAACTTTTCAGATTTTTGTGTAGGATGAGCCGTGTTTTCCGGCATTGACCAATAAGGAATTGATATATCATCCCAAAAATTTGAAGGATATGTATTTCGAAAATTACCGGATTCCGTTTCTTCCCAATCTTTTGGCTTTCCATCAACCTTATAAGGGGCAATAACTTTCCTGCGGATTTTTACGTCTTCAACATTAAATGTGTATGATTTGGAATTCGTTGCGAACCATATATCTTCCATTCCGTTTTTCCAATTGCTTAAAGCACCGCGCCCCTTTTCTCTTTGCCAAGTTATTCTGTTTTGTATAACAAAGTATTTTTTTAGGACGCTTCCTATTGCTGAACTAGATTGCCAATCACAGCAAACATATATAGATGCATTAGGTTTAAGTAACGGAATTATTTTTTGAATCCATGCATCAGTATACTCGATATATAATTCATCAGTTGTTTTTTTGAATTTCTTACCATTAAAGTTTTTGTCAAGATTGTATGGAGGATCAGCAATAAGCAAATCTACAAATCCGATAGGTAATAGCGGCATTACCTCAAAGCAATCTCCGTGAATCGTTTTATCTATGATATGATCTATAGTGGTTGGGACTTCTACACGTATTGAACGATCAAGGTATTGTTGTCCTTCTTCAACAGTAATATCTATGGTTTTATTTCTTCCTGCCTTTTCCTTTGGCATTGTCAAATACTCCTCCAGTTCTATGATAGTCGGTACAACATTTACCGTAACGCACACATGAAGATTATAACAATGGAATTATTGTTTTTCAATACGTCAAATCAATCATTTCGAGGTTTAATATAGTATTTTAGTATCTCTTTGTAGATTTAAACGACAAACAAGCGACAAAGCAAAAAAAAATGGCACAAACCCTTGTTTTTCATGGATATGTGCCTTTTTGTATGTGTTCTACGGGGTAAAGAAGAAACGTAACTATCATTTACGACAACTGCGTTTTCTTTCTCCAGTATAACATATGGGTTCGTTATGCCAGCGCCGCCGTGATGATCGCCATGGAATACACTTCCAGCGCGTTGCATCCGCGGGATAAATCATTGACCGAACCGTTAAGCCCCAAAAGGATCGGTCCGTATGCGTCAAAATTCCCCATGCGCTGCGCAATCTTGTAGCCGATGTTGCCGGCATTGATATCCGGGAATATGAAGGTGTTGGCGTGTCCCGCCACTTCCGACTGCGGTACTTTCTGCTTTGCCACCCGCGGAGCGACCGCCGCGTCGAACTGCAATTCGCCGTCGATCGGCGTGCCCGCAAACTTCGCTTTCGCCTTTGCCGCGGCGTTTCGCATTTTATCGACGTCCTCGCCCTTGCCGCTGCCAGCCGTCGAATAGGAAAGGAAGGCGACTTTCGGATCGATGCCGAAAAGTTTCGCGCACTCGATCGTCTCTCCGCAGATCTCGACCAGTTCGTCTTCGGTCGGCGTAATGTTGATCGCGCAGTCCGCCATGGCGATTACCTCATTGTCGCCGGTCGCCGCCGGACGTACCAGAATGAAGCAGGATGATACGATCGTGTTGCCCGGCTTTGTTTTTAACAACTGCAATGCCGGGCGTACCGTATCCGCCGTCGAATATGTCGCGCCACCTAGAAGCGCGTCCGCCTCACCCATTTTCACAAGCATGGTGCCGAAATAATTCGCGTGCGACAACGTCTTTCGCGCCTCGTCTTCCGTTACTCCCTTGCTTTTGCGCAGTTCGCAGAATGACTCTACCATCTCGTCGATCTTTTCATAATTCTGCGGGTCAATAATCTCCGCGCCCCGGATATTCGAACCGGATTTTTCCGCCGCCTTTTCGATCTCTTCCTTATTGCCGAGAAGAACCGGCTTTAGGAAATATCCCGCCAGAAGGCGCGACGATGCCTCCAAAATCCGCGGATCGGACCCTTCCGTGAAGACAATTCTCTTCGGATTCTCCTTCAACTTCGCGATCATGCTGCCAAACCCAAACTCTGCTGCCATCTTGTTTCTCCTTTCGTAATTCCCCGTTTTATCCATTGCAACCGCAGATTTTATCGCAGTTGTATTTTCACACATGAACGATATCGCATTCCATTCATTCTTTTTATCTTTTTCTTCTCCGGTACCAGACCACGATGCCCGCCGCGATCAGCACAAGCGGCAGTGCCGCAACGAACAGCAGACCGTAGATTCTTGTCAAGCCGGCGCTGACCAACAACTGCGACGCCTCATAGTTCTTCGCCGGAATCACAACCGCGGGGGTCGTCTCGTCGGCGGCAGTAAGCACCGATAAAACGCCGGTGAACAATTTGCTGTTGCGCCCCGAGACCATTTGATCCGCAGCGTCCGTAAACAGGTAGGTCGACCCGAAGATAAACGCATCGCCGCCGCCCGTTTTATGCACCTGCACGCCAAGCGAAAACGGTCCTTCCATATCGCCCTCTTCTTTTTCGATCGTCGCAAAAATGCCTGTCGTTCCCATCTCTTCGGCGGAGGCAAATTCCTTTTTGCTGACCGCCTCGTCCGACGTCGTAAGCAGCGTCGTGTAGGTAAACTCCGACTCCGCCGCATCCTCCGAATTACCAGCCGCTTCTTCGCCGTCATCCTCTGTCGCATCTTCGCCGGCTTCGTCCGCATCCTCATCCGGAATCGTATAGGAAAGTCCTACGGAAAACGGTGAGAATACCGACATAGTTCCGGCGACGTCCATCGTGCTTTCCGTCTGCTTAACTTCCGGCAGGAGATAGAAATTGTTCTGATAGAAGTATGACGCATCCAGTTCCGCGACCACGCCTTCCACCTGCTCTACTTCATAATAATCCAAGACGGATTGCAAATTCGGCAAGTTCGCCGTCGTTCCGAAGTCAAGCATCAAAAACAGGTTGCCGCCGTTTTCGATGTATGAAAGCAGTTTTTTCACATCATCTGTGGATAAGTCGCTCTGCGGCGCATTGATCAGGACAAACGCCGCATCCTCCGGAACCGCGTCAGCCTGCAGGAAGTTCAACTCCCCGATATCAAGATTTGCCTTTTCCATCGCCTCGGTGAAGTCGTCCCCCAGCGGCACTTCGTCATGCCCGGCAAGCAGATACGCCACCGGCATATCGTCGGTCAGGACATACTGCAGGGCGCTCGTCACCTGCCCCTCGCCGTCGAACGCGGACAGTTTCTGCGAATATGTCGTATAGTCGATCTCGTAGGTATATAGTTCGGAAGGTCCGATGACCTTATAACGCTTCGCGCTCTCCACCACCACGGTGCCGCTCGACAGATCATTGTCGGAATAGTTTTTCGAAAAGGTCGGATTTTTCTCCGTATTGACATAAGTCACCGTAATATGCCCCGTCGCTTCGTCATAACGGGAGAGCATTTTTACCATTTCCGGGTAACTTTCTTTGATATCGCTTTTTTTGCCGACCACATAGATCGTCACGTCCTCGGAAAGTCCCGCCAGATAATCCTTTGTATCTGACGTGATCGAATAGAGTTTCTGCGAAGTCACGTCATGGATCGTTATATTCTCCGGCAGATACGCCATCACGACATTAAGCCCGATCATCGCGGCAACCGCCACAGCGATCGTCGATACGGAAAAGACGTTGGCGGAAAGTTTGCGCGCGCTGACGCTCCATCGGCGCTTTTCGATAGACTGCACCGTCAGGAACAAAAACAGTGCGATCATTGACAGGTAATAGACAATGCTCACCAGATTAAGGGCGCCGCTCTGCAGATCCTCCAGCGGCGTCGTAAGGTCGTAAGCGCCTAATATTTTCGCGATGACGCCTGTGCCGTCAAATACCGCGTCCACCACGGAGCCCATGATAAAGCCGATAAAGAGCAGCACAAAGGTAACGACCGCCGCAATCACCTGACTTTCGGTCAGGGAGGATACGAACATCCCGATGGCGATGCAGGTCAGTCCGAACAGGAAAAACCCCAAAAGCGCCACATAACTTTCAACAAACTGCACCGTTCCGAAAATGGATAATAGAAGCGGCGTCAACGCCATGAGCCCGACGCAGATAAAAAACGCCGCCGCCAGCGCCAAAAACTTGCCGCAGACGATTTCCCACACCGATACCGGCGCCGTCAAGATCAACTGATCCGTTTTGTTGCGCTTCTCCTCCGCTAAGACCCGCATGGTAAGGATCGGCGTCGTAATCAGTATGATTATGGAGACCGCCGAAAGCGTATAGGTGATGGTCGGCGTTCCGTAGACTAAGTTGTACAGGAAAAAATACAGCCCGTAAAGTGCCATGACCGCCGCGACGAACAGCCAGCCGATCACGTTTTGGAACAGGGAAGAAAACTCCCGCTTACATATTGCTATCATGGGTATCATCTCCTTCCTCGTCTGCCGCCGCTTCGGATTCTTCGGATTGCGTCTCTGTCACGACGGGTTCTTCTTTTGAGCCTTCATCCTCTATGCGTTCTTCGGCTTTCGTCTGTGCGCCGTCGTCTTCCTTGGACTCTTCTTCCGTCTCTGCCTCCCCTGCTTGTTCTTCTTCCGGTTCGGCGTCGGTCAATTCAAAGAATTTTTCTTCAAGGGAGTCGCCGACTTCTTCCATATCGATGTCCGCGACCAGCCTGCCGTGCGAGATAATGAAGACATGTTCGCAGACCTCGCGGATTTCGGAAAGAATATGCGAGGAGATCATTACGATATGTTCCCTGCCGTATTCCCGAATCAGTTCCCGAAATTCCAATATCTGCTTCGGATCTAATCCCACGGTCGGCTCGTCTAAGATGACAAGTTCCGGAGAGCCGATGATCGCCTGTGCGAAGCCGACGCGCTGCCGATAGCCCTTGGATAAATTCTTGATCAGCCGGTCCGCGACATCCGTGATCTCCGTTTCGTCCATCACTTCTTCCACCGTAAGCAGACGGCTCTTTTTTTCGATTCCTTTTAATCCACAGACGAACATAAGATACTCATGCACCGTCATATCCGGGTAGAGCGGCGGCAATTCCGGCAGATAGCCGATCTTCGCCTTTGCCTTTTTCGCATCTTTGTAGATGTCGAGTCCGTCGATCGTCACCGTTCCCCCCGACGCGCCGATGTAGCCGGTCATAATGTTCATCGTCGTGGATTTGCCCGCGCCGTTGGGTCCTAAGAGTCCGTAAATCTTCCCTTCGGTCAGCGTAAAGGAGATATCGGATATCGCCTCTTTATCGCCATAGCGCTTTGTAATATTTGACACTTCAATCATTTCGTATTTCCTCATAAACAAGGAGAGAAGCCGATTCCTCTCTCCCGTCGCTATTATTTTACCAATGTCAATTCTTCCAAGTTTACACCCATTGTCTCAAGTTTTGCTTTTGAAATCGCTATCTCATAATCCAAAACCGCATTCTCTTCCTTGCTTGCGTTTTTAATCCGCTGCAGCAGGCTATATCGGTCAATCTCATTCAACTGCAATTCATTTTGACCCGCCATTTGCTTTATCTCCTCCGATATATTATATCGCTGCGCTTCGGTCCGTTGGAAACCATCGTAATCGGGAAGCCGATTTCCTTTTCGACAAATTCGATGTAGTTCCGACAGTTCTCAGGAAGTTCGTCATATTCCGTAATGCCGCTGATGCTGCATTTCCATCCCGGCAGATTTTTAAGCACCGGCTTTGCTTTATACAGTTGATGCGTCACCGGAAAATCTTTTGTCACTTCGCCGTCGATCTCATATCCGACGCAGACCGGAATCTCATCAAGATATCCTAAGACGTCAAGCACCGTAAACGCTACATCCGTCGTCCCCTGCAAACGGCAGCCGTACTTCGTCGCTACGCAGTCGAACCAGCCGACGCGCCGCGGGCGGCCTGTCGTCGCACCGTACTCGCCTTTGTTGCCGCCGCGTTTCCTGAGTTCTTCTGCTTTTTC
>CAJOQZ010000274.1 GCA_905236585.1 uncultured Lachnospiraceae bacterium | reverse complement strand
GAACTTCTGCTGTGCTTCGTTCTCTTCGAAGGAAGCCATCGAAAGCGCCTGAACCTTGTCCGGGCAGACATTCGCGCAGCTGCCGCAGCCGGTGCAGTCGAATGAGGAAACAACGACAGCGAACTTGTAATCCGGCATGCCTGTCATATCCTTCATCGGCATTCCTTCCGGCGCCTTTGCCGCTTCCTCCGCCGTCATTGCAACCGGACGGATCGCAGCATGCGGACATACATACGAACACTGGTTACACTGGATACATTTTGTTACATCCCAAACCGGAACGTCGGTAGCAACGCCGCGCTTCTCGAATGCAGCCGTACCGGAAGGCGTAGAACCGTCAACATATTCCTTAACAACCGATACCGGGATCGTATTGCCCTGCTGTGCGTTTGCTTTTGCCTGAATGTTCTTAACGAAAGCGATCTGATCTTCGCGGCCCGCGCCGATCTTCTGCGTAAGATCCATATCTTCTGCATTCTTCCACGAATCAGGAACGTCAACCTTGACAACGGCATTCGCTCCGGCATCGATCGCGTCGTGATTCATCTTAACGATATCATCACCCTTCTTCGAATAGGAAGCCGTCGCAGCATCCTTCATCAGTTGAATAACCTTCTCCGCCGGAATCAGTTCGGTGAGTTTGAAGAATGCGGACTGAAGAACCGTGTTGATGCGGTTGCCTAAGCCGATCTCTTTACCGATCTTAACGCCGTCGATAATGTAGAAGTTGATGTTGTTCTCAGCGATATAACGCTTAACCTGTCCCGGCAGCTTCTCATCTAATTCATCAACCGTCCACTGCGTATTGAACAGAAACGTACCGCCCGGTACCAAATCCTGAACCATGTTGTACTTGTAAATATAAGCCGTGCAATGGCAAGCAACGAAATCCGCCTGAGAGATCAAATACGTCGAATGGATCGGCGTATGACCGAAACGCAGATGGGAAATCGTAACGCCGACCGACTTCTTCGAGTCATAATCGAAGTATGCCTGTGCGTACATATCGGTATTGTCGCCGATGATCTTGATCGAGTTCTTGTTCGCGCCTACGGTACCGTCTGCGCCCAAGCCCCAGAACTTGCATGCCGTCGTACCTTCGGGAGCCGTAACCGGCGTCTCCTTGCGCTCCAACGAAAGGTTCGTTACATCATCCGTAATCGAAAGCGTAAAGCGCGGCTTATCGGTATTATGGTAAGCAGCAATGATATCAGCAGATGTCGTATCTTTTGAACCTAAGCCATAACGACCGGAGAAGATCTCGCAGGATTCGAACTTCGTACCGCGAAGAGCGGCAACCACGTCTAAGTAGAGCGGCTCGCCTAAGGAACCCGGCTCCTTGGTCCGATCCAATACGGAAATATGCTTCACCGTATCGGGGATCACATCAACGAGTGCCTGTGCAACGAACGGGCGATACAGACGAACCTTTACAACGCCGACTTTCTCACCCTTGCCTGCAAGATAATCGATCGTTTCCTGAATCGTCTCGCATACGGAACCCATTGCGATAATGATTCGCTCTGCATCCGGTGCGCCGTAATAATTGAAGAGTTTATAATCCGTGCCGATCTTCTCATTTACCTTGTTCATGTACTCGGTAACGATCGCCGGGAGTGCGTCGTAAGCCGTGTTGCATGCTTCTCTTGTCTGGAAGAACAGATCCGGATTCTGAGCGGAACCCATCTCACGCGGACGGTTCGGATTCAGGGAGTTCGCACGGAACGCCTCGATTGCGTCCATATCTACCATATCTTTCAAATCTTCATAATCCCAAGTCTCGATCTTCTGAATCTCATGGGAAGTACGGAAACCGTCGAAGAAGTTAATGAACGGAATCTTGCCCTTCAATGCCGCACAATGCGCTACCGGCGTCAAGTCCATAACTTCCTGTACGGAAGATTCGCAAAGCATCGCCACACCGGTCTGACGGCATGCGTAAACATCGGAATGGTCGCCGAAAATGTTCAGCGCATGAGAAGATACGCAGCGGGCAGATACGTTAAATACGCCCGGAAGACCTTCACCGGCAACTTTGTACAGGTTCGGGATCATAAGCAGCAAGCCCTGC
Source organism: uncultured Lachnospiraceae bacterium (assembly GCA_905236585.1). Classification (GTDB taxonomy): domain Bacteria; phylum Bacillota; class Clostridia; order Lachnospirales; family Lachnospiraceae; genus RGIG4930. Next base: position 6,718 of record CAJOQZ010000274.1, on the reverse strand, counting down.
GAAGCCGTATACGTCGTCGTCAAAGCGCCTGCCGCCAGGGAACCGTGTACCGTACCTGCAGCGCCTGCTTCGGACTGCATCTCGGTAACCTGAACCGTCTTACCGAAAATGTTCTTCCGTCCTGCGGTCGCCCATTCGTCGGTTGCTTCCGCCATAACGGATGACGGAGTGATCGGATAGATGGCAGCAACTTCGGTATACGCATACGAAGCGTGAGCCGCAGCATGATTGCCGTCCATTGTTTTCATAGCTCTTTTCATACTTTTTCCTCCTACTATAATGAAATGTATAGATTCTCCCGCTTCAGAAGACCCTAACAATAAATATAGTGGAAAGTGCCTAAAAATTCAATAGGAAAATTTTCTTTTTTGGGCACTTTTATAGATACATGCGCAAAAAGCCGACGAAAGAAAATCCGCCTTCGAACGGCATGTCATAGAAATTTTGACAGTTCTTCCGCAAATTCCCGCGGATGCTCCGAAATAAACATATGCGTCGAATTTCCAAAACGCGAAGAAGTAAAGCCCGAAGAAACATGCGTGGCATACCAATAGACCAGTTCCGGCGAAAAAAGGGAGCCGGGATCAGCGTAAAAATAGGTAAGCGGAACGGTAATCCGCCCGATCACCTCCCGGTTGTCCTGTAACTTCATGGATGCCGAAAGCGATTTTAAGACGGATTCGTCACAAAAAGAAAGTTTTCGTTTTAACAGCGGTCCAAGCAATAGCCATGGTACGCGTTTGAGCCGCGGGATCGCGCCGATCGCAAAAGCGCAGTAAAGCGTCAGGAAATCTTTTGCCGCATCTTCTTCCATATCGCTTTTTGTGTATTTCCCGCAATATAATCCAAGCCCCCACTGCCCGTCATTAACCATTTTAGGCGACATATCACATAGAATCACCCGCGATAACGCACGGTCGGAAAACATGCGGATATAAGCCATTGCAACGGCAGCGCCCATCGACCAGCCAAGGAGAATGACGTTGGAAAGATGCAGTCCGTCAATCAGTTCCTTCAGGTCACAAGCGAGTGTTTCGATGGTAGCCGCTTCTCTGTTTGCCCCTTTGCTCTGCCCGTGTCCGCGCTGATCGTATATGATAAAACGCGCCTTATTCTTTAAGAGATCGACCGGTGCGTTATACACTTCATGCGAACTCGTCCAGCCATGAAGCATGACAACGGTCTTATCTTTGCTTCCGACATCTTTATAAAATATCTGCTCTCCGTTTTTTAAGGTGAATGCTTGCATTATCTCCCTCCCCTATAACATGATACCACATTAGTAACAAGGAGAATACATTTTTGTATTCGTAATCCTTGCAAAAGAAGCACCATGATGATATTATGAGAACAATTAAACGACCTCGAAAGGCGGTGATTTGTCATGCTTGCAGCAGCGCAAGGTTATTATAACGGCGAATACGTAGTTGTCGACGAACCGGCAAAAAAAGAATTCAAAAAAGGAGATATGGTAATACTTGTTCGGGTAAATAACCAGTTCAATTCAGACACAATGTCGTTAGCGGAAAAACGCCGTCACATATTTGCATCCCAAAAGTATGCAAATCCTACCGGGCGCAGTGTCGACGAAATTGACGACAGCATTAAGGGGATGCGCAATGATGACCGCATATGAGAATATCTTTTTAGATACTGCACCTGTCACATACTATCTCGAAAAGAATGCGCAGTTCTTTGCACCGGTTTCAGATTTCATGGCAAAATACGCCGAGGCAAGGTTTCATGCTTCCGTCATCACATTAATGGAGTATTCTGTCATGCCATATCGAAATGGCAATCAGACTCAAATTGACGATTTCTACGCCTTCTTGAACGACGTCGAAATCAATATCGCGAATGTTGATCGGACAATCGCTGATTCCGCCGCAAAAATACGGGCAAAATTCAATTCCTTCAAGGGATTGGATTCTCTTCAACTGGCAACTGCAAAACATCTTGGATGCGACGCATTTTTAACAAATGATAAGCAACTAAAACAGTATACAGACCTATCTGTCGTGCTTGTATCCGATTTATAAAAAAATAAATTCCTTATATCAATCCATATTAACCTTTCGCATCCAGATATTCAAATCGCAAACGCCGCTTACGCCGTCGACATTTCCTTCATTTTTGTACTGCCAACAAAGATACGCATACGGTGTCTGCGGAACTGCCTCATAATCCGCATACCACACCGGATAATCGCTTAATGCCGCAAGATCCAGTTCATACGCCTCCCATAGCATATTGGCATAGATCATAGGCTGATATCCCGCCGCCGCAATCGTCTCGCAAAACATGGCGGTATTCTTTGTAAACTGCTCCCCGCTTACGTCATCCGTTCGCGCCTTATCATCTAAAATGCTCTCCGGGTCATAGACAACCGGCAGATCCAGTTTGCATCCGTCAAGCCACGAAAGAACGCTTTGCGCCTCCTCTTTTGCCTCTTCTTCATTAACCGCCTGTGCAAAAAAATACACGCCGACCAGCAATCCCGCCTCTTTTGCGTTTTTGATATTCCGGTCAAACTCTTTATCCTTTAGGATATTCCCGGCTTCGCCGTAACCACGGTAACCGATGCGAAGAATCGCAAAATCATAGCCCTGCGCCTTTACCTTTTTCCAGTCTATGAACCCTTGATGATGGGATACATCCACCCCGAGCATGGTATCAACCGTATCGTCATCAAATATAAGTTTGTCGCCTTCATGTCTGAACTTTGCATTGTCATAAGGATTTGGCGCAACATCCGGGTCGATTTCCACCTCATATTCCTCGCCGAAAACGTCACGGAAAAGGAGCATCTGCGGTGACTCTTGTGCTTTTCTCTCCGCCTCATCCGTCACGTCTTCGCTCATCTTTGTCGAATTGTAATCCACGGCGGACACATCCGATGCTGTCCCTTCATTTGTAGTTTTCCCACAAGCAGACAGCAGCATTACCGCAAAAAGTAATGCTGCTATTATTTTTTTACCATTTTCTATTTTGACAGTCATGCACTTTTAATCGTCCTTCTCCACCGTATAAATCTGCCGCTTCATTGCCATTTCGTCACTGGCAAGATATTCGTCGTAGGTGGTTACCTTGTCGATCATGGAGCCGTTCGGCAGGATCTCGATAATACGGTTCGCCGTCGTCTCGACGATCTGATGGTCGCGGGACGAAAACAGCAGGACGCCCTTGAACTTTTTCAGCCCGTCGTTAAGAGCGGTGATCGCCTCCATGTCCAGGTGGTCGGTCGGCTCATCCAAGATCAGGATGTTGCTGCCCTCGATCATCATACGCGAAAGCAGGACGCGCACCTTTTCCCCTCCGGAAAGGACACGCATCTTCTTCACTCCGTCGTCACCGGCAAAAAGCATCCGTCCCAAAAATCCCCGGACATAGGTCGCATCCTTGATCTCGGAGTAACCGGTCAGCCAGTCAACGATCGTAAGGTCGGTATCAAATATCTTCGTATTGTCTTTCGGAAAATAGGACTGCGATGTGGTGACGCCCCATTTATACGTCCCCTCGTCGGGTTCTTCTTCGCCGGATAATATCTGGAACAGCACCGTCTTCGCTTTTTCATTGCTCCCGACGAACGCGATCTTGTCGTCATGCCCGACAACGAACGATATATTGTCCAATACCTTTTCTCCGTCGACTGTCTTCGAAATTCCCTCCACCGTCAGGACTTCATTGCCGATATCGCGATTCGGACGAAAGTCGATATACGGGTACTTGCGGCTGGACGGCTTGATCTCGTCCAGTTCGATCTTCTCCAGCGCCTTCTTCCGCGACGTCGCCTGTTTGGACTTTGACGCATTTGCGGAGAAACGTGCAATAAATTCTTTTAATTCCTTGATCTGCTCCTCTTTCTTTTTGTTCGCTTCCTTGCGCTGCTTTAAGATCAACTGGCTCGACTCATACCAGAAATCGTAGTTTCCTGCATAGAGTTCGATTTTGCCGTAATCGATATCCGCCGTATCTGTGCAGACTTTGTTCAAAAAGTAGCGGTCATGGGAAACCACAATAACCGTATTTTCAAAATTAATCAAAAACTCTTCGAGCCAGGCGATTGCCGCCAAGTCCAAGTTGTTGGTCGGCTCGTCCAAAAGCAGGATATCCGGGTTGCCGAAGAGCGCTTTTGCAAGAAGCACCTTGACTTTCTGTGCGCCGTTTAAGGACGACATCTGCGCATCATGATATTCCGTTTCGATTCCCAGTCCATTCAGAAGCGTCGCCGCGTCCGCCTCGGCATTCCATCCGTCCATCTCGGCAAATTCCGCTTCCAGTTCGCTCGCACGGATTCCGTCCTCGTCATTGAAATCTTCCTTCAGATAAATCGCGTCTTTTTCTTTCATAACATCGTACAGATGCTGATTTCCCATGATGACGGTGTCCAAAACCGTGTACGCATCATATTTGAAGTGGTCCTGTTCCAAAACGGAAAGGCGCTGTCCCGGCGTAATGATTATATCGCCGTTCGTCGGCTCCAATACGCCCGATAAGATTTTCAGGAAAGTGGACTTTCCGGCTCCGTTGGCGCCGATCAATCCATAGCAGTTGCCTTCCGTAAACTTGATATTGACATCCTCGAATAGTGCCTTTTTCCCGATTCGTAATGTCACATTGCTTGCCTGTATCATCTAAAATCTCCTTCTCTTACAGATACTCGTCCGATATCACTAATTTTCCGTCTTCGATCTGCTTTAGTATTTCCTCTAACGGCATGGGCTTTCCGAAATGATATCCCTGCAGCCGCTTGCATCCGATCGATGTCAAAAATTCCGCCTCTTCTTCCGTTTCAACGCCTTCGGTCAGCGTCCCCATCGGAAGGACGTCCGCCATATCGACGATGCTCTTTAGGATTTCTTTCGTCTTCTCATTCGAACCGAAATTTTCCAAAAACTGCATATCGATTTTCATGACGTCGAAATTGTAATCTTTTAACACGTTAAGCGACGAATAGCCCGAACCGAAGTCATCCAGCCATACTTGGAAATCTTGCGCCTGCAAGCGCTGCATGGCGGATTTCAGCAGTCCGTCTTTATCGACAAGCGCACTCTCCGTCACTTCCACGTGAAGATATTCTTTGGGGATATCGAATTGTTCCACCGTCCGTTCCAGTTCGCCGCAGATATCCGCCAGTTCAAAATCCAGCCTCGAAAAATTGATGGATGCGGGCACCGTCGAAATGTGATTGTCCTGCAAATACCGGATATCCCGGCAGACCTGATGCATGATGCAGATGTCGAGTTTGTGTACCTGCCGGTATTCTTCGAGCACCGGCACGAAAGTACCCGGCGAAAGGAAGCCGTAGGTCGGATCGATCCAACGCGCCAACGCCTCCACTCCGCAGAGTTTATGCGTATCCGCCCAGACCACCGGCTGATAATATACCTTGATGTAGTCCCGCTCTACCGCCGTGTCAATGTTATTTACGACATAGCGGCGGCGTTTGAACTCCTCGTCCATCTTCTCGTCGTATTCCTTATAATTCAGGTCATACCGACGCTTTGTCAGATCACAGGCATAGCGGGCGTAATCGCACGCCTGCCTTGGATCGCAGTCCACCCCCGGCGGATGATACGCGCCACATTTTAACAAAAGCCCGGACAAAGGATGCTCGCTATGCAGTTTTTCGCTCCAGTTGTCGATCAGTTCCGGAACATTTTTCCGTTTTGTCAAAACAACAAAATGGTCGTCCGAGAACCGCGCCACCAATTCCCTCTCAAAAATCTCCTCAAATTTCAGTGCGACCTCTTTTAACAGGGCATTGCCTTTTTCAAATCCATGCTTTTCGTTATACGACTTAAAATTCTCGATATCGAGGAAAAGAATGGTAAAATCCTCTATCTGATCCTTTTCCATTTCCAATATCTCCGGCACATGCTGCTGGAAATAATGAAAGTTCGCGATTCCCGTCAGTTCGTCGCAGACCGCGAGTTTTTGAAGATGCGCATTTGCCTCCCTCAGACGTTCGGAATTCTTCGCCTCGCCGAGCCTCTGCTGGTATGCCGATACCGATGCCATGAATACCGCGATCCAAAAGGTAAAAAGATTCACCTGCGTTGCGTAGGAGACTTCCACCTGCGAAGAAATCAGTCCATAGAAAACGCCAAACGAGATCACTAAAATGACAAAGGACGTCACCGGGCTCCATGTCAAAAGACAGGCGACAAATACCTCCATTGTCGCAAATGTCAATATCTGTTCCCCGTTAAGGTAATCATGGTAGGAAACATAAATCCCGAACGCCAGGCAGACGGTCACAAAGAAAAGCATCCATGACGCCCGCAGATACTCATTTATCCCCTTGCCTTTTAACCGGCGGATGCAAAAAATCAGCATTATAATTCCCGCCGTAAGAAGCAGAACATAATTGGCGTAATGTACGACAATCCACGACGCCGAACGTTGCTTCTGGCTTTCGATCAAGTATCGCGACAGACTTAATATCATCCATACCTCAAGGGCGATGATAATAACCGACATATATATTCCCGCTCGGTACCGCGCCTCGTCAAGATGCTTTCGGATATACGCATTCTGCCTTTCGAGTCCGATCCAGCTCTTAAATTTTTCCCACATAGAATATCCTCATCAATTCTTAAAACTGTGAACCGGAGGCGGAATCTTTCCTTTGCGGCTGATAAACGCTTCGCAGGAAAATTCGTTTATCGGCATGATCGGCGCACTTCCTAAGAGGCCGCCGAACTCCACGGTTTCT
>CAJOQZ010000273.1 GCA_905236585.1 uncultured Lachnospiraceae bacterium | reverse complement strand
GCCCCGTCCTCGGCATAGACATAATAAATCTCGTCCTTATCATGTCCGGCCTTGGATTTTGCAAAAATCATTTTATGCTCATGCTCCTAAGATATCCGTAATGTCCGCGAAAACTTTTTCCATATCCTGCGTGCCGTCGACGGATTTTAAGATCCCCTGCTTCTTATAATAATCAATCAGCGGCTGCGTCTGCTCGTGGTAGACGTCCAAACGCTTCTGAACCGTTTCCGGCTTGTCATCGTCGCGCAGGATCAACTTGCTGCCGCACTTATCGCAGATTCCTTCCTGTTTCGGCGGGATTGCTACGATATGATAAGTCGCACCGCATTCTACGCAGGCACGCCGCCCGGACATGCGGTTTACTATGTTCTCATCCGGCACATCAACGTCGATCGCGTAGTCCATGGACTCCCCGATCGCACTCAGCGCCTTATCAAGCGCCTCCGCCTGGGGAATCGTCCGCGGAAATCCGTCTAAAACGAATCCGTTCTTCGCGTCGTCTTCCTTGATGCGGTCCATCACGAGGTCGCAGGTCAGCTCATCCGGCACCAGCAGTCCCTGATCCATATACTCCTTCGCCTTTTTCCCGAGTTCCGTGTTGTTCTTGATATTCGCACGGAAGATATCTCCGGTGGAAATATGAGGAATCGTATATTTCTCCGCAATCTGCTTCGCCTGTGTGCCTTTCCCTGCGCCCGGTGCGCCTAACATAATAATTTTCATAATAATTTCCCCCTGTTATATGTTTACTCTGGTAACTGTTTAGCAGCGCGAAGCATTTACTGCTGAGCGACTGCGCTGTAATGTAAATTCACCAGACGAGGCATCAATTTTCAATGGCGCAAGCCTTAATGCCTCGTGTATCTGTTCAGTCCGCTGAACAGGTACTTACTCGGACAAAAATCCTCTGTAGTTCCGTACCATCATCTGCGACTCTACCTGCTTCAACGTCTCGATGATAACGCCGACGATAATGATTAACGACGTTCCGCCGAAGGATACGCTTGCGTTGAACAGTCCGTTGAACATGATCGGCAGGATCGCTACGATGCAAAGACCGATCGCTCCGATCAATACGATCTTGGAAAGCACGCCGCTTAAGTAATCGCTCGTCGGCTTGCCGGGACGGATGCCCGGAATAAAGCCGCCCTGCTTTTTCATGTTGTCCGCGATCTCCAACGGGTTAAACGTAATCGACGTATAGAAGTACGCAAACGCAATGATCAGCGCAATGTAGACTACCGCCCCGATCGTGTAGATCCAGTTGTCACGGTTGAACCAGTTCGTCTGGGACATCCCGCGAAAGATGTCATACCAGAATCCGGTTCCGTTGCTCTTGCCTAAGATCGACATGATGATGACCGGCGTCTGCAGTAGCGACTGCGCGAAGATGACCGGAATAACGCCGCCCGTATTCACCTTGAGCGGAATGTAGGTGGAGTTGCCGCCGACCTGTCGACGTCCTACGATCTTCTTCGAGTACTGCACCGGAATCTTGCGCTCCGCACACTGTAAAATGACAACCAATACCACAACGCCGATAATGATCGCCGCGATAACTACCGCAGCCAGTACCGCTCTTGCCGCAGCGCGTCCCGCGATAAACTGCTCAAACAACGTCGCCAGATCACCCGGAATACGCGAGATGATGTTGATAACAAGGACGATCGAGATACCGTTGCCGATGCCCTTTTCCGTAATCCGCTCGCCGATCCACATCAGCACTGCGGAACCCGCTGTCAGCGTCGCCATCACCTCAATAACGGTAAGCGCGTTAAACGCCGTCAGGTAGCCGCTTCTGCCGAAGCCGTAAGCCATCGCCCCGGACTCAATGATTGACAGAGCGATGGTTAAATACCTCGTAATCTGCGTGATCTTCTTCCGTCCCTGCTCCCCGTCGCGCTGGATCTCCTCCAGTTTCGGAAATGCGATCGTCAGAAGCTGCATGATGATCGACGACGTAATGTACGGCGTGATGTTCAAGGCAAATACGGACATCTGCTCAAAAGAACCGCCGGTGATGGCGTCGAAAAAATTCATCGAATCGCCCGCGTTCGCAAACAGGCTGGCAAACACCGCCGAGTTGACGCCGGGAACCGGCAGCTGTGAACCCGCACGGATAACGACCAGCATCGCAAACGTAAACAGGATGCGCAAACGCAGTTCACGGATTTTTAACGCATTTCTTAATGTCTCAAACATTAAATCACCTCTGCTGTTCCACCTGCGGCTTCAATCTTTTCTTTTGCCGCTGCACTATACGCATTGACTTTTACGTTTAACTTCTTGGAAAGTTCTCCGCTGCCTAAAATCTTGACGCCGTCCCGCGGATTCTTAATCACGCCTGCCGCAATAAGCGCCTCTACGGTAACATCCGCTCCGTCTTCAAAGCGATCCAGAGCCGATACATTGATGCCGACGATCTCCTTCGAGTTGCGGTTCGTAAATCCACGCTTCGGGATACGTCTGTATAACGGCATCTGACCGCCTTCAAATCCCGGTCTCGGTGCGCCCGAACGTGCTTTCTGACCTTTATGTCCCTTGCCT
>CAJOQZ010000272.1 GCA_905236585.1 uncultured Lachnospiraceae bacterium | reverse complement strand
GACCACCTGCTAACAGCATAGCAATCATTTCTTTACTCATCCTTAGTCACCTCGCATTTCTTGTTTTTCCCCTTTTATATGAAAACGTCTCTTCCGTTTTCAAAAAGTTCGAATTTAGTATAACATAATGGAAATTTTTTTGAAACAAAATTCACAAAAATTTTTGAGAAATTTAATAATTTTTTGTTAGATTTCCATAAATTGTGGGTCTATGTTGGATGAGATACAAGTTATTGATATTCTTTCCTCGTGCACCAATGCAACATCCCCCTTTATGCTTAGATATGATTTGAGCGTCAATCGGGAACAGGCTTTTGACCCTTGTTTCAGATGTGTTCGCCCGACGCGAGACGGGACTGCACTACCATGAGGATGCCGCTTTGGACGGAAATGACGGCGGGAGCGGATTTTCGAATCTTTTCCGACTGAAAAGCGGCGGCTCCGACCCCTTTCCCATCGGCTTCGCTCCAGACATTGCTGGTGCCTATGGGAAAAGCATTCGTCAATGTTGCATCTTCTACCTCGTATTTTGTTCCGCTGATCGTAACGCCCTCGCTTTTATCCGTCAGGGAAAAAACGGACAGGGAAAAGCCGGGGCGAACCGGGAGCGTGAGGGTGCGCCTTTCGGAAACTGCTGCCTGTGCAACCGTTTTCGCAGCGGACGGGACATCAGACGCCGGGTCGGTGTGCGGATATGCCGATACGTTTCCGAATATATAAATGTCCCCATCCCGCCCCAAAAGCCGCGCCCTGCCTCCGTGAAAAACGATATACGCGCCGGTCTGGATGTTGGCGTAGGCGTGATCGAAACGCCCCCCGAGGGCACAGGCGATTGTAATATCCCTACAGCCCTCCTCAATGGCGCATTTTGCCGCAAGCATGGTGTCGGTATCGTCTTTTCTGGTTGGATACTGCCGGATCGGAACATCCGTATCCGGGCGAACGGCGGAGTCGAAATCGCCGACAATCAAGGCGGGCGTAAGCCCCATTTTTTCAGCATGATGATATCCGCTGTCGCATGCAATGACATAATATGCATCTATATTCTTTTTCAGTTCTTCGGGCAGAGGCGCATAGTCACCGCCGGTGATGATAAGGCTTTGGCGCATCATATGATATTCTCCGAGTGACTTTTCTTAAAAATCATGTTATGATATCTATGTATCTTTTCCCCACGGTTTAGGAGATCTTTGTATGACGATGCAGGAAAACGCTAATGTTGTTGAAATCTTTGACGAAATGGGTCTTAAATCCTCTGTCGGTGATTTTATTCTCGGCGTTGAAGGTCGGATCACTCCGGCAGAGGCTGCCAAGCGTATCCTTAACGCATTAAAAGAAAAAGGATACGACAATGATAAGGAGCCGTAGACAAATAATCTGCAATCCCTAATCCATTGCATTACGCCCGATCACGTCGATTGCTTTTTTCACAGCGGGGATCTGCAAAATGACGATGGTAACGGCGGCTTCTGCGCCGATATAGATCCCGTTATACGCGAGGGAATAGAGCCACGCGTTGCTTAATATGCCGACTTCGGGCGCGTATGCGCCAAAAAAAACAATCCCTGACAATACGGCAAAAAAATATCGTCCGATCACCGCCGCTATATAGCCCGGCAAGGGCGACGCGGCTCTTTTTTTCGGGAATAACCCCGACAGACCGAGCGCGCCGAACGCAAGGATATAATCACAGAGCAGCTGCGGCAGACTTAAGATATACGGATCTAACAGCAACTGCAGCGTGCCGAACGCAACGCCGCAGGCGATCCCGCCCGCCAGTCCGAACCAGTATCCGATCAATGCGATGATCAGCAGGGAAAAAAATGTAATATACCCGCCCATCGGCATTCTCGGCATCGGCATCATGGATGCGACCGTCGCAAGAGCGACCGCCATCGCCGAATACGATAACTGCCGGATGCTGGCTTTCACCTCTTTGCCGGCCGAATTCCGCCTTATCGCCGCCGCTGCGAAAAGAACCGACAGCATCAGGATAAAAAACGCCGCATATCCCGCCGTCGTCAGATCATATTCCACCCCGCCGTACCCGTCATCCACAGGAACGGCGAATATCCGCATTATCTGTTCCATAAAAAAGCATCTCCTTTCGCTTCATGCCGGAGATGCTTGTGTTCGCCTCTATTGCTTCCTTCCGCCGGTACTGACCGGGTCAAGTTGTAAGGGTTGACGGCAAACTGCCGTCTCTCAGCGCATGCGCACCCCCAGCCGATATATAATTGTCCGTTTTGCCATGCAAGACTCTTAACTGCACCGCGCATATCCCGTCGGATATTGCGGTATTGATAGTAAGTATAGCCGTTTTCGGGCGGATACGCAAGGGATTTTTGTACTGTCTTTACTCGGAAATCAAATATTATGTCGAGAACAAACACTTCTCCGTGTGAGGTTAAGGCATTCTTGCCGTCGAACACGGAGATTTGTTTGTTCCCAAGGCAAGATTGAATGAAAATTTATTTCCGTGGTACCATTTCTAACGAAGTCGGCAGCGTCAATTCTTCTTCTCCCGCAGTTCCTCGAAAAACTTTGTCAATAATGCACTGCATTCGGCGCCAAGGACGCCGGTCAGCAGATCGCACTGGTGGTTAAACTGCGGCATGGTTAAAAGATTTAATATGCTCCCGGCGCAGCCCGCCTTCGGATTCATGCTGCCGATCACGACCCGGGGTATCCTTGCCTGAACGATTGCCCCCGCGCACATTTGGCAGGGCTCTAATGTCACATACAGCGTGCAGTCCTCCAGCCGCCAGTCCTTTGTTTTCTTGCAGGCTTTTTCGATTGCAATAAGTTCCGCATGCGACAGGACGCTTTTTGCCGCGTTCCGCTTATTGTAGCCCCTTGCTATGATTTTGCCGCCCTGCACGATGACGCATCCGATCGGCACATCGCCGATATCATAGGCTTTTTTTGCCTCTTTTAAGGCGGCGCGCATGAACTTCTCATCCTGCCGTCTGTCCCGGACTTCCATCAGTTTTTCCGCCGCCTGATCGATAATCTGCATTATGATTCCCCCGCTGTCTGCTTTTTTCGTTTTTTAGTATTATACCACAAGACAACAAGACAACAAGGAAAATGCAAATATGTTTGTATTCGACGACCGCATGTGATAAGATACAGATATCGCAACAGTTCCGGTTCTCAGAAACGTTGCCAATAAAATGCGGCGGCATCTTGCGCGGAGAAGATGTATGGCGGAAAAGAAAGCCCAACTAAAAGAAATGGTGCAGTACCCGACCGGTCTGCCGAACGTCAGCGGTTACATGAAGCGGATCGCGCGTTTAGCGGAGCGTGCGCCCCTTGTTGCATATTCCGCTTTCTATTTCAATATCAAAGGTTTCGGCAAGATCAACAAACGCATCGGTCAGGAAAAAGGGGATGAACTGCTGCGGCTGTACGGCGACCACTTAAAGGAATTCGTCCGGGACGACGAGGTTTTGGGGCATCTCGGCGGCGACAACTTCATGGCGCTCATCAAGCGTGAGCGGCAGGATGATTTTATCCACTATTTGACCGGCATGCAGCTCATTATGTTCGCGGAGGGGAAGCGCCAGATTTTCCGGCTTTCGGCGACGATCGGCATCTGGCAGGTCGCGGGCGAAGACGTTTACCCCGGGGAAGTCATCAGCCAGGCGGCGATCGCATTCAATCAGGCGAAAAACATTTACCACCAAAACGTCAATATCATCTCGGACGCCCAGTTGTCGGCGATCGACCGAAACCGGTCTGTGCTTGCCGACTATCAGCACGCGCTCGAAAAAGAAGAATTCCAGGTGTTTTACCAGCCGAAGGTCGACTCCCGCACCAGGCGGCTTGTCGGCGCGGAAGGGCTTGTCCGCTGGATTCGCCGCGGCGGCATGATCTCCCCCGGCATTTTTATCCCTCCGCTCGAAGAAAGCGGGGACATCCTGATGCTGGATTATTATGTGCTGCAGCATACCTGCGACGATATCAAGCGCTGGAGCGAGAACGGTCTGGAGCCGGTGACGGTATCGGTCAACTTCTCCCGGAAAGATTTGCACGAAAAGAATCTGGCGGAGAACATCAATGCGATCATCGAGGAATCGAGCATCGACAAGGATCTGATCGAAATCGAGGTGACGGAAACGGTGGATGACACCGAGCACGGCGTATTGACCGCGTTTATCAACCGCCTGTACGAACTCGGTATCAAAACGGCGATCGACGATTTCGGTTCGGGCTACTCGTCGCTTTCCACTTTGCGGGAGTTTCAGGCACATACATTGAAAATCGACCGCTCGTTTATCAATTCGGACGACTTTTCATGGCGGGATGAGATCATTTTGAAAAATATCATCCAGATGGCGGATGCCCTCGACATCCAAGTATTAACGGAAGGCGTCGAAAGAGAAGACCAACTTGCCTTCGTCAACAGCGTCGGATGCTATGTGATTCAGGGATTCTACTATGACAAGCCTCTGCCGGTTAAGGAGTTTGAGAAACGCTTGAAAAACAAGCAGTATAAATGATACCCGTGCAAAAAGCCATTCATCGCTTGTGCTTACACAATGGTAGTGATATGGGCTTGATGCACGCCCCGATATGAGCAAAACTACTGACCGGAATTGATCCTGGCGTATTGATAGTGATCGCGCCATGCGCCGTTGATTCTGTACTTATCCAGCGCCAGCCCCTCGCGGATAAATCCGAGGCTTTCGAGCAGCCCTATCGAAGCGGCATTATCCGGCAGGACAAACGCCTCGATGCGATGAATGTCCAACTCGTTAAAGACGATTTCCAAACCCTTTTTCAGCGCTTCCTTGGCATATCCCTTCCTGCGGTAATTCACGCCGACCTTATAGCCGACGCGGGCGCATTGATGATGCATATATTGGATATCGTGAAAAGCAAAGGTGCCGACGATCTTTAGGGGATTGCTTTTTTCAAAAAAATAAAAGCGCATCATCTTCCCCTTTGAACACATGGAGGTTTCAGCGTCCAAAACGTTTTCATGAAAACGCAGCGTCCGGCAGACGTCCGGGTCGATGACCTCGTACTTCATAAAATCTTCCATGTTCTTTTTGTAAAAATCCAAAACCAGCCTCGCATCGTACTTCGTGCAGATGCGCAAGGAAAGCCGGTCGGTCTCGTAAGTAGTGTTCATGAAAGGCATTCTACCACGAAAGCGGCTTTGTCGCAACAACTCACCACACATTAATCCTCTGCGACGGAGCGAGGTACATCGTATCGCCCGGCTTTACGCCGTAGGTATCATAGAACTCGTCAAACTGCTGAAAACTGACGTTCGTCCGCAGGTAGCCCATGGGATGCGGGTCCTGCGCTATCAGGGCGAACTCGCTTTCTTTGATGTCGAACCGCCGCCAGATATGGGAAAACTGCTTGAAAAACGCGTCGTAATCAAAGTCCTCCTGCTCTTCGGCGATGAGCAGCAGCACTTTCAGCCCCGCCATATCGGCGATCGCCTCCGTCTGGACGTTGGCGCCGTTGACCGGAACGCCGTCCATCACCATGATATTGTCGTAATATTCGACCAGCCGGTCGGCACGGGCAAGAAAGGCGTCGTAATCCTCGTCGGTCCACCAGTTTTTGTAGTTGCCGTCCTTGTCAAAATGCGCCCCCTTCGTATCAAAAGCATGCGAAATCTCATGCCCTATGATCGCTCCGATCCCTCCGTATATCTGCTCGGTTGACATATCGTCGTTATAGAAGACGTCCCCCAATATCCCGTAGATGATGTTGATCGAGTTGTCCTGCTGGGTATAGTATGAATTTGCCTCCAAAATATCATACTGCCATAGTTCCTTATCCACCGTGCCGTTGGTATGCGACCTGTCAAGCGCGACGTTGAACTCATAAATCGCCCGCACGCATTCCAAATAATTCTTCCCTGAAAGGTCGAGGCTGTCATAGTTCTCCCATTTATCCGGGTAGACCGCGTGAATGGAGATATTTTCCAGTTTTTCAATCGCCGCCTTCCTTGTCTGTTCCGAAAGCCACGTTTCATTTTCAAGCATCTTCCGATAAGCGGCGATCTCCTTTTTGCAGAGGGCTGTAATGACCGCTTTTTCCTCTTTTGCGTCGTATTTGTCGAGGTATGCCCGGTTCATCGGCACCGTAAGGCATGCGCGGACCTCATCAAAGGCGATCTTCGCATCGCTATGCCGCCCCGTCGTTCCGCTGATCTTGTTCTGCAAGGCAACTACTGTGTCGTACGCCTGTGCATCAAGCCTTTGGCACATGGCAAAAACATATCCGACCTGCATCGCCGCCTTCATCGCCTCAAGATTTTCCTCGGTATACAGTTCATTAAGCCGCGTTATTTCGTCCGGCTCCAAAACCATGTACTGCTCGGCGTCGCCGTATCCCTGAGAAATTATAAACTCCACCAGCGGATATTTCGGGGAAAGTTTTTTCAATTCCTTCGGCTGATAAAAATTCAGATAATCTTCGTATATGTCCGGGTCGAGTTTGTCAACCGCAGTCATCGAAACCTCGGCTAACTGCGCCTCAAAATCAATCATCGCGTCGAATTTTTCCACCGCCTCCGCTTCGGTATAGCCAAGCCTTGTAAAAAAGGCTTTCGCGGCATCCTTATGGGCTTCGTAATAGAGCGTCCCGATATCGCTGCGGTTCGCATACTCCGCCGCATCCGCCAACGTAAACGGGTCATGGGCGATCGTCGTAACATAATGCTCGGAATCGACGTAATTTGCCTGATTATACATATAGATAAAGGTCGGCACGCTGTAGCTGCGCTCCGCGTCGCAGATAAATTCGCTTAGTTCGGCAAGGGACGCAATGCCCTCGATATCCTCGACCGTCGGACGCACCGGCTCCACGCCTAAGGCGTTGCGTGCGTCCCAGTCAAGGATCGCACGATAATAGGACTGGATCAATTCGATATCGTGACCACTTTGAGAGGCATCCGTAAGAAGATCCTGCGCCCGCTTCGTGGTCTGGGTCTGCACCGCACCGAAGGGACTTGCCGATTGATAACCCGCGGGGATATCATAAGTAGTCAGCCAGTCAAAATTCGCATACAAATGAAAAT
Organism: uncultured Lachnospiraceae bacterium; assembly: GCA_905236585.1. Taxonomy (GTDB): domain Bacteria; phylum Bacillota; class Clostridia; order Lachnospirales; family Lachnospiraceae; genus RGIG4930. The sequence goes on along the minus strand of CAJOQZ010000272.1, from coordinate 1,885 downwards.
CTTCGGCCGGCTCGGGCGCGGCAGACGGGATGTTGACCTTCATATCGGAATCTACCCACGGCGAACCGCCTGTGCCGTCCAACGCGTCAATGTCAATGGCGGCATAAAGCGCCTGTCGGCGTTCCTGCTCTTCTTCTTTTGCACGCTCATATTCTTCCGCAGCGTCATCCGACGAACTGTTGATCTCTTCCGGCTCCACGATCTCCATGTCGGCGGCATCGTCATTCCGCAAAAAAGAAGCCTTCCCCGGCGTGCAGCCGGAAAAGAGCAGACAAAACATGATGAAAAGCGCAAAAAATCGGTGGTTATGGGTAAATTTATTTTTCATGGGTCTTCCTTAAGGCAAGGCATCGTTTATGTTTTGCCGTTCGTATGAATATATCGAAAACGAAAGGCAATCGGTTAGGTCGAGAATGGTAACGTATGCGAAAAGTATATATCATATCCCTCTTTTTTTCAAAGGAAATAAATGCTATACTCAATCTGTAATGAGCGTCAAAAATATTTTGACATTCACTATAAAAGTTGTATTTTCAAGGGGGAAGACTATGGATACGGCAAAAGTTCAAAAACTACAGGAGATGATCGACAGCGCGAGGCGCATCGTCTTTTTCGGGGGCGCGGGCGTGTCGACGGAAAGCGGCATCCCGGATTTTCGGAGCGTGGACGGTCTGTATAACCAAAAATACGACTATCCGCCCGAAACGATTTTAAGCCATACGTTTTACATGACGCATAAAACGCAATTTTACAAATTCTACTATGACAAGATCTTAATCGACGGCGTAGAACCGAACGCGGCGCACAAGAAACTCGCCGAGTTGGAGGCTGCTGGCAAACTTTCTGCGGTAGTGACGCAAAACATCGACGGTCTGCATCAAAAGGCGGGAAGCAAAAAGGTCTTGGAACTGCACGGCAGCACGCTGCGCAATTACTGCACGTCCTGCAGGAAATCTTTTGACATCGACTACCTGATGGAGCAGAAAGCAAAACAGATTTATGCGCCGAAATGCGACGCCTGCGGCGGCGATATCAAGCCGGACGTCGTATTATATGAAGAGGGTCTGGATCAGAACATCATTTCCGAATCGATCCGCGAGATTTCACAGGCGGACATGCTGATCATCGGCGGAACGTCGCTTGTCGTATACCCGGCGGCGGGACTGATCGATTATTTTAAGGGCGACAAACTTGTCCTTATCAACAAATCCGCTACCACCCGCGACAGCGCGGCGGATCTCGTGATTACCGACAGCATCGGCGAGGTTTTGGGGGCGATCAAGGTATAGTTTGTTCCTAAGGCAAGATTGGATAAAATTGATTTCCATATTTTTATAAAATTTTTCTTGAAATCTTCACAAACACATGGTATCATCTTGTTTTGTGGTATATGATACTATATCCTTGCTCTCTGCATGACAGCGGAGTGCCATCAGTCCAAAAGGAGGTAAGAAGATGCACAATTACGAATTAGCGCTCGTCGTGACTACGAAGATCGAAGAAGATCAAAGAGCCGCAGTTGTGGATCGGGCAAAAGAATACATTGCCCGCTACGGCGGTAACGTGACGGACGTTGAAGAATGGGGCAAGCAGCGTCTGGCTTACGAGATTCAGAAGATGAACGAAGGATTCTACTATTTCATCCAGTTCACCGCTGAACCGGAAGCGCCGGCACAGATTGAGTCCCAGGTCCGCATTATGGACAATGTTCTTCGGTTTTTGATTGTTCGCAAAGACGAGCAGTAAAGCGTACTGCAGAGCATTCTGCGGTTACGGATCAAGAATAGGAGTAACAGATGAACAAAGTAATTTTAATGGGTCGTTTGACAAGAGATCCCGAAGTGCGGTATGGTGGTTCCAATAACGGGGCAATCGCCAGATTTTC
>CAJOQZ010000271.1 GCA_905236585.1 uncultured Lachnospiraceae bacterium | reverse complement strand
CCCGCTTCGTCCGAGCCGTTGTAATGCTCATCATACGCCATGACGATCACATAGTCGCAGTAGTTGCTCAAATTCCTGCGGTCATAATAGCCGTTCCAAGACGTAGGAACGCCGACATCCACGGACAGGATCAGGTCGTTCTTCTTACATTTTAACGAAAGTTCCCGGATAAACGCCGCATAGCCGTCCGCCGCGTCTTCGGGGAGCAGTTCGATGTCGATATTGATCCCGTCCATGCCGACCGCAATCGCGGCTCCAACGAGATTGTTTACAAGATTGTCCCTCGCAGACGTCCGGTTCAAGACGGACGCGGTATCGACGCTGCTGTCTTCAAAATTCGAAATCAGACCCCAGACCTGCATCCCCTTCGCGTGCGCCGCCTGAACGTAAGCAGACGAGGAATGGCTTTCGATTCCGCCGCTGTTGTCGTTCATGTAAAACCACGTCGGCGATATCACGTTGATATTCCCTGTTTTTTCCAGCAAGGAAGAAATCCCTTCGTTTGCCGCCTGATTGGTGGTCTGATGCCAGCCCAATACGATTTTTTCACCGGTCAGATTATGCGCATACGTCCGCTCGGGAAGCGTCGCTTCGGTTGTAATCTCATTTTTATCCTTGATGCGGCTGCTTTTCACATAGCCGATCACGCCGTCTTCACTTAATACGTTCGACCATTTGCCGACGGTATCGAGAATCGTCAGCTTCTCGCCCCGCGCCGCATCTTTTAACACTTTGCTTTTCGGTCCGCCAAGCCTGCGGATTCCGGTTCTGCCGCGCAGGGCGCCGACCGTCCGCTCATAGCCGGCGGTTTCTATGACGATCCGCGCCGGTGCGTCCGCATACAGCGTATAATGAAAATCCGTAAACTGCCGAAGGAAATCCGCCGCAAGGAATACTCTCTCATGCGCTTTTACCGCAATCGGCGACGCAAGCGTCTGTGTATCCTTGCCGACCGTAAAGCCCGTCTCATCAAGGCGTGCGGATACAATTTCGGCATCGGTCGCGTACCGTAAGATCCCTTCCGCATCATCAAAGACATAGCCGTTGTCAAGATGCTCCTTTACCGTCTCTAAGGCAATATAGGCGTTCTCCCCTAAGAGAAGCCCGTAATCGTTTTCTTCATTTACCGTAATGTATTCGCCGTCTATGATGACGACCGCCGAATCATCATTGTCAAGCCGGTAGTATTCCGACAGATCCATATGCTCATCCGTCGGCGCGTAACGCTTTATATAGAATACCAGCCCTGCGGCAAACAGGAGAATAAATACTATGCTTCCTATGAAAAAAAGCATCCGCCCGGCGCGCCGCTTCCGACGCTTCGCCGGTCTTCGTTTTCTGCTTCGATCCATGATCCCTCCGATTGTTCATACAACTAATACAGTAGTATAGCACATTAGCGTCGAGGAATACAGAAATTTTATTTTTTTGTCTGTCACGCAAACACAACCAGACCGAAGACTTTCGTCCTTGGTCTGATTTGTGCATACTTTCTTCGTTTCTTGTTTTTGTACGTCTTTCGTTGACTTGTATCTTAAAAAATTGTTTGATTTTTTATCCTTAACAACCGGCATTTCGAATAGCGCAGACTCCTGTCTACTGTCTGCCGCCGGATGTTATCATATACAAAAAAACATGTGGAACCTTTCTTTACATCATCTCCTTTCGTCCGCGGATATCTGCAAAACGCGCAACCGCCGCCGCTTCTTCGTGCGTCATCCGAAACGGATTCCCCACGTCAGGCAGTTTTGCAACGCGAAGTCCAAACTCCCCGCGGCAGCGATTTTCGTCCGTCTGCTGCAAATTGAAGGAACAGAGTTCTACTCTTTTTTCATTCTGCTTCCGTATCAACGTGTTCATACTTTGCTGAAAGGCGGAATAATGCCACGGCTTCAGATTACATAGAACAAGGCGTCTGTCCACGAGGGAAAAAAGCATTTCCGCCTCCTGTGCCTCCGTTACGTCACAGATTGCCACATCCCATTCGCTGCCGCAAAGCAGCCTCTCTGCCTGCGCTCCCGAAATCTGCGGCAGATAATATACGCCGTGCATTCGAAAGCCTACCAGTCCAAAGACTTCAAACGTCTTCGCCGTCCGCAGCGTCGCGACAGATCCGTTTTTCCCGATTTCCATATAAAGGGTTCTGCGCCGCTCCTTTGAGGCGAAAACATTTGCAAGGGAAAGCGCAAAATGCGTCGTACCTACGCCGGTCTGTGTCCCCGCAAGCAGGATGCGCTTTTGTTCTTTTTTTTGAAGCCTTGTGCCAAATATCCGTTTCATTTCCATTCTTTCAACAGCCGCAAGATCAGACGGCGTTTCTCCTTCGACAGGAAAAAGGGGTCCCTGTCCAGCGGAAAACCCATTACGGGCATCCCTGATACAACGGCAAGCCTTTTTCCGAAGTACCGGTTGGCGGG
>CAJOQZ010000270.1 GCA_905236585.1 uncultured Lachnospiraceae bacterium | reverse complement strand
TACGGAGCGATAATCTCTATCGCCCGCCGCAGATGGTCGGGACGCGCCTTGGAACCGGGATTATACAATACAATGACGAATCCCCCCTCCGCCGCCGCACGCAATCGTTTTTCAATCACACCCGGCGGCGTCAAAAGATCGGATAGAGAAATCACGCAGAAATCATTGGAAAGCGGCGCACCCAAAAGCGCCGCCCCGGATGCCGCCGCCGTAACGCCCGCGACGACTTTTACCGTTACGTCCGCCTCCTCCGCCGCCATAGCAAGGACAAGCCCCGCCATGCCGTATATCCCTGCGTCGCCGCTGGATACGAGGGCGACCGTTTTGCCCCCTTTCGCCAACGCAACCGCCCGCGCCGCACGCGCTTCTTCCTGCCGCATCCCCGTCGCCTCGACTGTTTTGCCGGGAAATGCCGCCGCAAGCAGCGCCGCATACGTCGTATAGGCAACCACAATGTCCGCCTGTTCGATTGCCCAAGCCGCTTCCATCGTCATTTTTTCTTTATTTCCCGCGCCGATTCCGACCGCAAATATTGTTCCCATAGCCGTTTTTTCGCTGTTATCTTTCCAACTGACAGTTCATTCTAAAACTCATAGAGCCCGGTTCCACTCTTCTTTACTTTTTTACGCGTCCGTCCTTCCGAGGATTCCGTACCGATTGGAAAACATCACGGCGGATATCCCATAGGCTCCGTCCACGCGGCGTTTCAAACTCTTATCAATCGCTCCCATCAAAGAAGCCATCACCGCAGCCCGCAGCCCGGCCTCATCCAAAACCGCAATGCACCCGTCAGTCGTTGTCTGCGCCATTAGTTCCCGGCAGATTGCAGTAGAAGCGCCGCAGATCGCCGCATGCGCCGTAATCAGTTCCATCCGACAGTCAGCGTTTTTCTGATGCGTGTTCATGATGCCCCCCGCCGTTTTTACCAACTTGCCGATATGGGAAACGAGCAGCACATCCGCCACGTCTTCCGTCGAAAGCGCATCCAGCGTCTCCCCGAGATAGCCGGAAAAACGGACCACGGGAAGCCCCCTCGGATTCAAGTCGTTCTCCTGTATGAATGCCTCCCCGTAACTGCCCGGCGTAATGATCACCCGATTTGACAAAACCGCCGCCTGATGAAGTTCCACCTCTATGCTTTTTATGATCGCGTCCTCGCTCATCGGATACTCGATTCCGGTCGTTCCGAGGATTGATATGCCGCCTTCTATGCCAAGCGTCGGATTAAAGGTTTTTTTCGCGATTTCTTCCCCCTGCGGCGCGGATATGACAACATCCATTCCGCCAAAATACTGCCGTGCGTCGCAAACCTCTTGTACCGCCTCTTCAATCATCCTGCGCGGCGCATTATTGATCGCCGCCGCCCCGACCGGCTGCTGCAGCCCCGGCTTTTTCACACGACCGACGCCTCTGCCGCCGTCGGTGCGGATGCCCGGACTCGCCGATTTATACAGCGTCGCAACAATCTCGATCCCATCCGTTACATCCGGGTCGTCGCCGGCGTCTTTCCGAACAGACGCCCATGCGCCGCCGTCCGACAATATGCCGTTTCCCTCCAACTGCCGCGTCACTTCGATGCCGCGTCTTGTCAAAACGGATGCCTCATTCGGCGCTTTCCCATCCAAAAGCAGCGCCGCCGCCGCTTTTGCCGCAAGCGCCGCACAGCATCCCGTCGTAATTCCCAGCCGAAGCATTTTTGACCCGCTGCGGACATAATGATTGAATGTCTGCTGTGTTTTTGCCATATCCTTGTCACTCGCTAATCACCAATAGCGCCTTTGCATTTTTATTTAATTCAGGAACGACCATAAAATCAACTTTTATGTTGAGAACAAACACTTCTCCCGTGTGAGGTTAAGGCATTTTTGCCGTCGAACACTTAAGATTTGTTTGTTCCCAAAGCAAGATTGAATGAAAATTGATTCTTGCGAGAAACGACATAGTAATCTCCGTTTTCCAAATAAAAGTCGAAAAACTGCTCATTTTCTTTTGCAAAAAAATGATGCAGGATCGTCATGATCGTTCCGCCGTGGGCGATAACGGCAATGTCCGGCGCACCTGCCCCGACGGCTGCATAAGAGACGGCATCTTTGCTGTGAAAACCAATAGAACCCTCTGTCGGTATCTCCCCTGCAATCTCCTCGCACATTCTCTCAAATGCCGCGATCACCCGCCCGCGAAACGCCTCGTCCGCTTCACCCGCAGGAAACGGCGCCGTTCCGCCCGCATTAACCCATTCCATGTATGGGGCGTCGTTCTTTAATTCTTCAAACGTCTTTCCCTCATAGCGTCCGAAATTGCGCTCCTTAAAATCTCCCACCACAACCGGTTCCAACGCCGGATACAAAATCGCCGCGGTCTGTGCGCAGCGTTTCATCGGCGAAATATACAGTCGATCCGCCGCCGGGTAAAACCCTTGCTCCTTCGCCCGCCGCAGTTCCTCTGCCCCGTTAGGGGAAAGCGGCTCGTCCTTTGCTCCGATATAGGCGTGCCGCTCGTTGCCCGCAGTCCTCCCATGGCGTATAAAAATAATGCTCATTTGATCCGTTCTCCGATGCCGCAGGTTACGCGGTAGACCTGTTCCGCCATTTTCGCCGCCTCCACCAAGGTTCTGCCAATGACGTCGCGAGCCGCCCGTTCCCGCCTATTGATTGGAACAACGCCGCGCCCGACTTCGTCCGCAATCAGACAGACCGCCGAGTTACGATCAAGCAGTCGGTGCAGTTCTTCCACGGGGTCCGCTTTTGCCTCGTACTGCATACGAATCCACTGCTCATAATGCGCGATCGCACGGATCGAATCCGGTATCCCCCGCAAAGCGGGATTATTCTCCACGGCAGACGTTTTCCGCTTAACGCGGCAGACATCCGCATCTGTTTTTTCCTGTTGTCGCTCAACGTTGCAGATATCCGCATCTGTTTTTTCCTGTTGTCGTTCAATGTTGCAGATATCCGCATCCTCAATTTGCAAAAGGCGCTTCGCAAATTCCGTTTTCCCCTGCCATGCGCCGCCTATTATCAAAACCATGTCATTCCCACGCATACCGCCAATGCACCGAGTTCGGCAACACACAAAAGCCAGCCTGTGATATCCCCGGACATGCCGCCAAAATCACGTATTGAAAAGCGTCTTGTGAAAAAATATATCGCAATATAATATAATAACACTGCCATTCCAACAGCCCCAAGAACACAGACCATCCAGCCTCCAAGCAGAACCGCCTCGACCACAGCCGCCGCTTTCAACGGCAATCCATGGCGTTCGCCCGAAAACGTATAATACAGTCCGCTCTTTTTCGCTGACGGCATCCACGCAACGGCAATCGCCGCAAGCATCCGCGCCGTCACAGGTATGACCATGGCAAGATTCAGCACCTCTTTCTGGGGCAGCCGATTCATTCCGACCAACAGCATTGTCACTGTTAAAACAAGATATAATATCAGTCGAATTACGCCGAATGCGCCGATATGCGGGTCTTTTAGGATGCGCTGCCGGTCTTCTTTTTCCAGATAGGAATGCCTCGCATCCGCCGTATCCACCAGCCCGTCTAAATGTATGCCTCCAGTATAGAGAATATAGAGTGCGACAAGCAGCAGCGCCGTCGGCAGCTCTCCCGTCTCCAGCCGTCGGCAGACAAGGAGCAGACCGATGGATAAAAGCCCCAGCACCGCTCCGACCGCCGGAAGAAACAGCATGACCGGCATCTCGTTCTTTTCGTTCCAGTCCACACGCGGCATGGGCAGCCTTGTATACATGGAAAACGCAATCAAAAACGACTGCATATTTCTTCTCCTCTAATAACGCAAGTTATTATCTGACTTACTCTGTCGGATGCCAGTGCTGTCATCAACTCACTTCGTTCGTTGGACAGTAC
>CAJOQZ010000269.1 GCA_905236585.1 uncultured Lachnospiraceae bacterium | reverse complement strand
GCGTCATAACCCTCGATCATATTCAAAAGATCATAGCCGTAAGGCGCCGCCGTTGCCGGGTCTGCAACGCGCTTCCACGAATACTCGAAATCCGCCGCCGTAAGGTCGCTGCCGTCCGACCACTTCAATCCATCACGAAGATGGAAGGTATAGGTCAGCCCATCGTCGGATACCTCATAACTTTCCGCAAGCCCCGGTACGACGTTGTTGTCCTTGTCAAACTTCAGCAGCCCTTCAAACGCATGCAAAATCATGTTTGCACCGTCTACCGCCGAGTTCAGCGCCGGATCGATCGTCTCCGGCGACGGTCCGACCTGCACGTCCAATGTGTTCCCCGAAGAAGCCGTATCGCTTCCTCCGCCGCTTCCGCTGCCGGACCCTGAACTTCCGCCGCATGCGCTTGCAAGAAGCGACACCGACATCGCCAGCGCTAACGCTAATGCCAGTTTTCTTTTCATTTCTACTCCTCCTTAAAGTTCCTTTTATTTATTGCATCGGACGCTTGCCGTTCGATGCGTATAACGCCGCATCTAAGGCGCTATAACCATTGTGGAAAAAAAATCGATTCACTCGCTTGCTATGACACCTTATCCAAATGGATGCACGCCGCCTGATGCCCCGGCGCGATCTCTTTTAACTCCGGCATTTGTGCGGCGCACGCCTCGTCGGCATACGGGCACCTCGTCCGAAACGGGCATCCGCTCGGCGGATTCACCGGCGACGGGACATCTCCCTCCAATATGATCCGCTTGGACTCCCGCGCAATCTTCGGGTCGGCGATCGGCACCGCCGAAATCAGGGACCGCGTATACGGATGCGCCGAATGGAAGATCAACTCCTCCGACTCCGCCACCTCTACCAGATGTCCCAAATACATGACGCCGATCCGGTCGGAAATATGATTGACGATCGACAGGTCATGCGCGATAAACAGATAGGTCAGCCCCATCTCTTTTTGCAGGTCTTCGAACATGTTCACCACCTGCGCCTGAATCGACACGTCAAGCGCCGAAACCGGTTCGTCGCAGACGATAAATTCCGGGTCTACCGCAAGCGCCCGGGCAATGCCGACCCTTTGCCGCTGTCCGCCGGAAAACTCATGCGGAAAACGGTTCGCATGCTCGGAATTAAGCCCCACATGCTCCAACAGTTCGATGATCCTCGCCCTGCGGTCTTCCTTCGTATCGTATAATTTATGTATGTCCATCGGCTCCCCGACGATATCCCCGACCGTCATCCGCGGGTCTAAGGACGCGTACGGATCTTGGAACACGATCTGCATCTTCCGACGGTAGGGAAGCATGTCCTCTTTCTGCTTCGTTTCGGAATCGAACAGCACCTCGCCGTCATAGACGATTTTCCCGGCGGTAGGTTCGGTCAGCCGCAAGATCGAACGTCCGGTCGTCGTCTTGCCGCAGCCGGATTCGCCGACCAAGCCAAACGTTTCTCCCTTTTTTATCGTAAGCGACACGCCGTCCACCGCATGCACCACCGCACGCGAACCCGCAACCGGAAAATACTGCTTCAAGTCGGTGACTTCAAGGAGATTTTTGTTTCCACTCATTTCGTTCACCTTCCTTTCGCTTCCTCTTCAAACTGCGCTTTTTCATTGAGCCAGCATCTTGCGTAATGCTCGTCCGAAAACTCTGTCCGCTCCGGCTTGCGGCTTAAGCATATCTTCATGCAGGAATCGCAGCGCGGCGCGAACGGGCATCCCTTCGGCGGATTCAATAAATCGACCGGCTGCCCTTCGATCGGCACCAGCCGCTCATACGCCTCTTCGTAAAATTTCGGAATCGAGCGGATCAGCCCCTTCGTGTATTCATGGCGGGGATGATAAAATATGTCGTCCGTCGTTCCGTACTCGACGATCTCGCCCGCATACATGACCGCAATATGGTCGCACATCGACGCAACCACGCCGAGGTCATGGGTAATCATGATAATCCCCATATTCATGACCTCTTTCAGATCGTCCATCAACTCTAATATCTGCGCCTGTATCGTCACGTCGAGCGCCGTCGTCGGCTCATCGGCGATCAATAGTTTCGGCTGGCACGCAAGCGCCATCGCAATTACGATCCGCTGCCGCATCCCGCCGGAGAGTTCGTGCGGATACTGTTTGATTCGCTTTTCCGGTTCATTGATGCCGACGAGCTGCAAAAGTGCGATCGTGCGTTTTCTCACTTCGTCGCCCTTTTTATCCGTATGCAGACGGATCGCCTCGCCGATCTGGTTGCCGATGGTATAGACCGGATTTAAGGACGTCATCGGGTCTTGGAAAATGATCGAAACCTCTTTGCCGCGAATCTTGCGCATCTCTTTTTCCGTCATCTGGTCGATGCGGTGTCCGTTGAACTCCACGCTGCCGCCGACGATCTTCCCGTTCTCCGCGGTCAGCCCCATGATCGAATACGCCGTAACCGACTTTCCCGATCCGGATTCGCCGACGATGCCTAAGACCTCGCCTTCCCTCATCTGAATCGTTACGTCGTTTAAGGCTTTGACTTCGCCCGCAGGGGTAAAAAACGACAGGCGTTCATGCTGGATATTAACTAAATACTCACTCATGTATGGACTCCTTTGTAACTGTTCAGGTCCCCTGAACAGTTACACTACTACTACTTCATCTTGGGATCGAACGCGTCCCGCAGTCCGTCGCCTAACAGGTTGAAACTTAAGATAATCACAAATATCATAAAAGCCGGGGCGAACAGTTTCTCCGGGTAGGTCTGCAGCCCGTTTAACGCCGCAGACGCCAGCGAGCCGAGCGACGGCATCGGTGCCTGTACGCCCAACCCTAAGAAACTTAAGAACGACTCGGTAAAAATCGAAGACGGAATCTGCAGCGTCGTGGTTACGATCAGCGTTCCGATGCAGTTCGTCAGAAGATGCTTTTTTATGATGCGTCCGTTCGTCGCGCCCATTGCGTGCGCCGCCGTCACGTATTCATTTTGTTTTAACAGCATGATCTGTCCCCGGATGATGCGCGCCATGCCGACCCAGTACAACAGTCCGAATACGATAAACATCGACACCATGTTAGGACCTAACGATCCGATCCAGCCGAAGCCGGGGACTTTTGAGAGATTCTGCAGCGGAAACTCCAGCACCTGCGCCAAAAGAATGATGATCAGAACATCCGGCACAGTATAGAGGATATCGACGATCCGCATCATCACCATATCCGCCATGCCGCCGAAATATCCCGCGATCGCTCCGTAGGTTGCGCCGATCAGCAAAATGAGAAGCGACGCCACGATGCCGACCGTCATCGACACTCTCGCGCCGACCATGACGCGGATCGCGTAGTCACGACCGTTCTGATCGGTTCCCAAAATGTGTGGGAATATGCCCTCTCCTTCTTCCATCCTCGCCTGTTCGGTCTTGGAATACTCCATGATCCCGAGCCGCTCGGAGCCTTTCATCTGCTGCTCGTAGCCGTACGGATAAAACGCCGGAACAATAAAAGCGAATATACAGATGATGATGACGACGGCAAGCGCCGTCATCGCGATCTTGTTTTTTTTGAATCGCCGGAAGCCGTCCTGCCAGAAGCCGACGGACTCCCGCATGATGACAAGGGATTCCTTCTCGTCCGCGCTCGCCGGTACGAAGTCATCCACATTCAACTGTAAACTCAAAAGGTTTTTCTTTTTTGCCGTATCCATATTTTATTCCTTAACGTAATTTAATCCGCGGGTCAACGAAAACATACACGATATCCACCACCACATTCATGGTAATCAAAAACGTCGCAAGGAAAATCGTCGTTCCCATAATAAGCGGATAGTCGCGGGACGTGATCGCCCCGACAAATTCATGTCCCAAGCCCGGAATGGTAAAGATTTTTTCCACGATAAAACTCCCGGTCATCAGCGACGCCATCAGCGGTCCCAAATAGGTAACGACCGGCAGGATCGCGTTGCGGAGCGCGTGTTTGAAAATGGAAGACGTCGTCGATACGCCTTTTGCCCGTGCGGTACGCATGTAGTCCTGCCCGATGACGTCGAGCATGGACGAGCGCATCAGCCGCGCAATATAGCACATCGGGTAAAGCGCCAGCGCGATCACCGGCATGATATACGACTGCGGATTGTTCAGGTTAAACAGTGACGGCAGCATTCCCCACTGCGTTGAGAGAAAATATAGCAGCAGCGTTGACGATAAAAAACTCGGTATCGCGATTCCCGCGGTGGAAAATACAATGATGATATTGTCCACCATCTTGCTTCGCTTGTAGGCGGCTACCGAACCGAGCGGAACCCCCGCACAAAACGCAAGCAGTATCGCAAATCCGCCAATCCGCGCCGACACGGGAAAACGCTCCGCTATGATGCGGTTCACCGTGAAGCCGCGCTTTTTTAACGAATCTCCCAGATCCCCGTGCAGCAGGTCGCCCATATATGTCAGGTACTGCTGAAACAGCGGCTTGTCGAGTCCGTACTTCGCCTCCATTGCCGCCTGCGCCTGCGGCGTAACCGCCTTCTCTGAAAGGAACGGGCCTCCCGGCACGAGATTCATAATGAAAAACGTCAGCGTCGCCACCAAAAACGCCGTCAGCAGACCGAATAATATTCGCTTAACGATATACTTCGCCATATACTTTCCCTCAACCGAATATATTTCATTTACACAGGTAAAAGGCGCACATATCCGCATTTTCGGATGTGCGCCTTAGCACGCGGCATATTTTAGCATAATTATCAGGAAAATGCAAGGGATTAAGGAATCAATTCCTGCAGCCGCTCCGTTAAGCCGCTATAGCGTTTTCTCTCCGTGGAGTTGTCGATCATGGCGTAAAACACATCCGTCATCCCGACGATCACGACGCACCGCGTCGCCCGCGTGATTGCGGTATATAGCAGGTTGCGGTTCATCAGCATCTTTGGTCCGGGCAGAAGCGGCAATATCACGCAGGGGTATTCGCTGCCCTGCGATTTATGGATCGTCAGCGCGTAGGCGTGTTCGAGTTCGTCCGTCTGCTTGAAGGAATAGAGCACCTCGCGCCCCTCGTCGAATACGACGCGCATTTCCTGCGCGTAGTCGTCGAGTTCCTTAATGATGCCGACGTCGCCGTTGAAGACGCCCTCCCCGGCGTCGATCAGCCGTCCGTTTTTTCCGAACACTTCCCAAGGCATCTGGTAGTTGTTCTTAATCTGCATGACTTTATCGCCCGCCCGAAAAATCCTCTCGCCGAAGGTATGCTCCGCTTTGCCGGGCGCGGGCGGATTCAACTGCCGCTGCAGGACGACGTTAAGCCGCTCCACGCCAACGTCGCCCATCCGGGTCGGCGTCAGGATCTGCACGTCCAACGGCGCAATCTGCAAAAATTCCGGCATGCTTTTCGTTATGAGGCGAAGCAGTTGATTCGTGACCTTTTCCGATGTGTCGCGCTTCATGAAAAAAAAGTCCCGGCTGTTTTTATTGTCAATCTTCACATGCTCGCCCCGGTTGATCGCATGGGCGTTTACTATGATGTTGCTCATCTTTGCCTGCCGGAAGATGGTCGTAAGCGTTACCACGGAAAAGCACCCCGACGCTATAACGTCTTTTAGCACATTCCCCGGTCCGACGCTCGGCAGCTGGTTCTCATCCCCGACAAGGATCAGCCGCGTCCCCTGCGGCACCGCCTTAAGCAGCGAATAGAACAGTCGGATGTCGACCATGGATACCTCGTCAATGATAACGACGTCGCATTCGAGCGGATTCTCTTCGTTGTACTCGAAGCGGGGCTTTCTTTGCGTTTCGTTTTTGTCAAAATTCTCTCCGCTGACCCCCAGCATCCGGTGGATCGTCCGCGCTTCATATCCGGTCGCCTCGCTCATCCGTTTTGCCGCCCGCCCGGTCGGCGCCGCAAGAAAGATATCCAGCCCCTCTTTCTCAAAATAGCGGATGATCGCTTTCGTCGTCGTCGTCTTCCCGGTTCCCGGACCGCCCGTCAATATAAAGACGCCGTGCCGCGCCGATGTTAAGACCGCTTCCCGCTGCACCTCGTCGAGCGTCATTTTCTCTTCGGCTTCAATCTGCGCAATCCGCTTCTTCGCCTTCTGCTCATCCAGCCCGTATTCCTCATCCAGTCCGTAAAGCATCCCCGCCGCACCTGCCTCCGCACGATAAAGCGGCGCAAGGTAGACGTTTTCGAATTTTTGCACAATCTTCTTATCCAGCGACAACTGCACCAGATGATCGTCCAACGCGACTGCGTCAAGCCCCAGCAAATTCTGCGTATGCTGCGTCAGTTCCTCCTTCGGCAGATAGGTATGTCCGGCGCTTGTCATGCGGTTCAAGACGTACAGCACGCCGCAGCGCACCCTGAAATCCGAATCCACCGCGATCCCCATCCGTGCCGCAATGGCGTCGGCGATCTTGAATCCGATGCCGTCGATATCCTCCGCCAGCCGGTACGGATTCTCCTCAATAATCCGCCGGAAGTCGTCTCCGTAGGTCTGATATATTTTGACCGCCTGATTGTTGGTAAGCGCCAGCCCAGACAAAAACAAGACCGCGTTGCGCAGCCCCTGTTTGTCCATCATCTTTTCGGCGATATCCATTGCCATCCGTTCGGATATGCCCTTTACGGCGACAAGCCGCTCCGGCTCGCGTTCCATTACGGTAAGCGTATCCGCGCCAAATACATTGATGATGCGCTCGGCGAGTTTTGCCCCGATCCCGCGGATCGCCCCGGAGGATAAGTACCGCCGGATCGCCTCCTCGTCCCTCGGCGCCACAACTTCAAACATCTTCATCTGAAACTGTCTGCCGTAGGTGCGGTGGCTGACAAACTCTCCCTGCATACGCAAATTTTCCCCGGTTCCGATGCCGGGGAAAATGCCTGTGCACGTCACGCTGCCGTCGGCAGTCGCCTCATCCTCCGGGACGTCCCCTTCCGGGATGAGGACCATGATCTTGTAGCCGTTCTCTTCGTTTTGAAATATGATATGGTCGATATAACCGGTTAATTCCGTCATTGTTCGCTCTTATGATACGTCTGCCGCCGCTTCCGCCGCACCGGAATCCTCCGATGCGTCTGCCTCTTCATTCTTCGCCTTCTCGTCCGGGATGTCGATGCCGTACATCCGCGCCGTCTGATCGGTGAAATCTTTGGTAAGGCGCGAGGCGTATTTATCCACCATCTGTTCCGCAACCATACTAAGCGTCTGGTCGAGGTACATATCCTTGGTCTGCGACATGAACGGATCTTCGTCCTCGTCGTCGCCGCGAATCTCCTTCATGGATTCCTTGACCTCCTTCATGGTCTGCTCCAAAAGATAACTCTCGAACGTCTTCATTGTCCCTTCGAGTTCTTCATAGGACGTATTCTGCAAGGAATCCGTTCCCTTCGTCAGTTTGTCGATCTTCGCGGAAGACGCGGTATTTTTTGCCTGTGTATTTAGCGAACTTAAATACGTTGTCGATAACGAATCTACGGATAAAGCCATACTATTCTCCTTTCACGGAGATCACTTTTCATCCAATCCTGCCTTGGGAACAAACAAATCGCCGTGTTCGACGGCAAGAATGCCTTAACCTCACACGGTGATTGTTTGTTCCCGGCATAAAAGTCGATTTCCGCATTCTACCTTAAGTTAATTTTTATCTCTTCAATTCATTGGCGGTCTGCAGCATGGAATCGCTCGTCGTGATGGCGCGGGAATTTAATTCGTACGCCCGCTGGGAAATGATCAGATCCACCATTT
>CAJOQZ010000268.1 GCA_905236585.1 uncultured Lachnospiraceae bacterium | reverse complement strand
TATACCACAAAGCCACGAGGAAAATCCACATTTATGTGGATTTGACGACGGCATGCGATAACAGTCGCTCTGCGGCTGTTATACCACCCCCTCCGCGAATTGCAACAAAAAAATGGCGGACGGCGTACGGGACTCAACTTTTACCCATCCTTTGTCTGTTTTTCCAAAAGAGCGATAAAATCCGCCTTCTGCAACGGACGGGAATAATAAAATCCCTGAATATGTTCGATCCCAAGCGCAATGATCCCGTCCGCCATATCCTTCGTCTCCACGCCCTCGGCAACGATCTCGGTACCGACGCTTTTTGCAATGCGCACCGACGATTTCAAGAGGGTCATCGCGTTCGGATTGTTGCTTTCAAACGCCGGACGGACAAGGGACATATCAAGTTTGATGATCGAAAGCGGCAGATTCAAAATCCGGTTCAACGAAGAATACCCCGTTCCGAAATCATCCAAAGAGAACGTCAGACCATATTCATGCAGACGTTTGATATTGTTGTCAACCGTATTGGAAAATGAATCGCTCGCTGTCTCGGTAATCTCGAGGTTCAAATAATTCGGCGGCAGTTCATATTTTTGCAAAACCGCACGCACCTTATCGACAAGGTCATTTTGAATGCACTCTGTCACCGACAGGTTGACCTCGATATAATCGATTCCTTTTTCCCACAGACGCTCGGATTTGATCGTCCGGCAGACTTCATTCAGCACGAAATCCCCGATCTCAATGATCAGACCGTTCTGCTCCGCAAGCGGAATAAACACGCCCGGACTGATAAACCCGCCCTCCTCGTCGCGCATACGGATCAGTGCCTCCGCGGATGTGTATTTGTTCCGGCTCGGCGAATAGATCGGCTGGTAAAAGATCTCCAAGCGGTTTTCTTTTATCGCGCTTCGCATCTGGTGGATCAAATGCCTCTGCTCGCGCTCGGACTGCATCCCAAGCGATGTCGGAAGTATCTCCGTCATATTGCGTTTTTCCGCTTCTTCCATCAAACGATCCAACAGCACGCCGACGCCCGCGATGGATACGACGTCCTGCGGACATACAAACGGACAGGTCGTCGCACGAAACGGGATTCCGGCAATCGTCTCGGAACGCATTTTATCGAGGATGTAGCAGATATACCGATAGGTGCTGTTCGCGTATTCCTTGTCTTTTCCGTCCACGGTCACGATATATTCCCCTTCTTTGAAACAGAACACGCGGATCTCTTTTGCATGGTGCTGCATCTCCTGAATAAAATAATCTTCGAGTTCATTGACCCGCTCTTTTGACAGCGACGGCAGAATGTAGCGGATCTGCCGCACCACGATCCCGACGCAGTAAAGCGTGTCCTCCGCTTCGAAATGGCGGTTGTAGATCTCATGGAAGGCAACCGTATTGAACATGCGGGAGCCCCCGTCATAAAACTCCTCCGGGTTCGGCAGGGAAAAATAAAAGATCACGGCGCAGACTGCCAGCGTAAAATGGATGACCTGCAGCGACGGAAAAGCCATCTGCACCGAAATCCCGATAATCCCGGCAAGGAAAAACGGCGGAATCAGATACACCCTCTCCCTCGATAAATACCGTCTTTTTGAAAACGCAAAAACCAGACCGCCCAAAAATACCAGTCCGACCACCCAAACGATGGCCGGATACAGCGGACCGCTGACAACGTTTCCGTTCGGACGGAGTTTGAAAAACCATCCCGCAAGCGACCCGGATATGATAAATACCGACATCGCAAAAAACGGCGGCAAAAGCCACGGCAGCCATGCGTCCCACTCAATCCGAACATTGACGATCGCCGCCACATAAAGCAGCCAAAAGATACCGTCCCCCAAACCGATCACAACGGATACGATCCGGCAGATAAGCGCAGCCTCGCCCCAGCCGTAGGCAGAGCAGATAAACGACAGGCAGGACACGCCGCACGCGCCGCAGATCGCAGTCATATTAAGAACATACAGATTGTTCTGCGTGATGCGGATGGCATTCTTAAGCATATGCATCATCAGAATTACCGCCATGGTGAAAAAACCGCAGACATCCAGCCATGCATTATACGGCATATGCTTCACCTCCGTTCCTTTGCCCCGACAGGAAATCTTCGATCTCGTCTTTGTACAAAAGCCCGACATAGTAATATCCCTGCAGCAGATCGCAGCCAAGCCGCCTCGCGTATTCGTCCTGCTTGGGCGTTTCGATATGTTCCGCTTTCGCGCGCAGATTCAAGCCCGAAAGCAGCTCCATGGTCGCCCGGAGCAGCCGGTCGGCTTTCTCGTCGGAATCGCCCGCATTCGTCAGACGGTTGTCGAGCGTTACGGCAACCAGCGGCATTTTGACAAGGATTTCCGCATTGGTAAATCCGTAACCGTAATTATTCAAAACAAACTTAAATCCCCGCCTGCTTAACTGCTCAATGCCGGAGCGAATCTGTCCTTCGTAATTTTCTAAGGATTCTTCCTGCAATTCAAAAATAATCATATTATGCGGAATTTCGTAGGAATCTATGATGCCTACGACCCGGTCGATATTCTCCTGTTTTAACAACTGCGTCAATGGAAATTTGACGTCCACGGTATGCACGCCGTTCTCGATAAAATGATATGCGCGGATCTCGCGGCAGATTTCCTCCACAATATAGCCGAACATCTCATCAATGCTCCCGTTCTGCTCCGCAATGGATAAAACTTTGGAAAACCGGACCTCTCCTACGCCGTCGATAAGGAAACTGATATCCGTATCCACATGGGAAAACCGTTTTGCCGATAGCGAATAGATCGGCTGAAAACCGAACCGATAGCGATCATGCGGAATCCCCTCCCGCAGTTCTACATCCACATGGCGCGTCCGGTTGTGCTTTTCGATCCCGAGTTCGTTAAACTGCATCTCTTTACGGTTGCGGTGCGACTCGATATCCGACATCATCTCAATCGCTCCGAGAAGTTCCGTTTCGCTTAAAATCTGCTCCGGGCAGTCCACCCGCATCGTGCAGGACGCCAAACCGATCTTGTAATTGCCGACAACGATCGAACGGGAGAACCAGCGACGGACGTCCTCGGTCAGTTCCTCGATCGCTTCCTCATCCGTAATGGCAAGGTGAATTAAAAACAGATAGCGATTGATCCGGTAAACTTCGACGATCCCCGGAAGGCGCCGCAGGTAGCCTGCGACATTTACGATCGCTGCGTCCGTCGTTGCTTTTCCGACTTCCCTGTCCCATTCGTCGATATCATCTAACGATAAAAACAGAAGTTTCATGCTGCCGTGATTTTTCAGGAGTATCTGAAAATGAATGTAAAAACTCTCCGCGGATAAAAGCCCTGTCTGGGAATCTATGAAATTCGCAGGGCTTTCGATATATAGATACACGATCAGCGCATCCAGCGTAACCGCGAAATTCTCCACCCGCAGCACGGGCCAGAAAAACTGGATGAAATTGCTTATGACGACGAAAATAACCATGCAAAGAAGGCTCCAACGCTTTTCCCTCGTGATCTCTTTTGCATAGCGGATCAGAACAAACAGCGCATAAAGCAGATACACGATCGCAATCATATAGATTAAAAGCACCTTCGAGCCGTGGTGATAGAGTTTGAATCTGTCATAGTAGAAAATCTGTCCGGTAGCAAGGTTCATCAAAACCGCCGTAAGGATGACGACCGCCGGGATGCCGTAGATCAGACGGACATACTGCACTTTTTCATCCAGTCGAAACAGCGCGGAAATATACATGACAAAAGCAACCAACGTAAGGGAATGCGCCAGATAATAGATCGTCGATGTGACCATCATAAAAGTGACATTCGTCAGAAAGGAATCCTGATACCGATATGCGGCTTTATCTGAAAGCGTACTGATAAAGTCCGCTATCGTAGCGATTGTAATCAGCATCAGCGTAAAGCGAAAACGATGAATCTGCCCGGTCACGATATGACGGCGCAGAAACAGAATATACCATAGTATTGCAAGCAGCCACAACGAAGCGACATCAAACCATATATTGGCGTTCATAACAACTTTTCGTCCTCATTTTCCGTCCGTATGACGGCACAATTATTGTTATTTTATCACACTTCCATTCTTCCGTCATTTAATTTCCGATATTTTTTCATATTTTTGGTTTTGGATTTGTAAAAAGGCGAAGGGTTTGATAGAATAGAAAACAGGTCGAAAATAAGCGCGGGGGATGTATAAAACTATAATGCGCTTATTTCGATGCAAACCGTTACATAATAATATTCATAAAGGAGGAAATGTTATGTTTGAACAGGTAAAATTGGCTTATGACTATGCTGCATTGGAGCCGACGATCGACGCACTGACGGTGGAGACGCACTACGCGAAGCACCACGCGACGTATACGAACAATCTCAATTCATTTGCGGAAAAAGCGGGAGTTTTAGACCGCGATATTGAAGATCTCCTTGGCGATCTTGACTCCATTTCAGACCCGGCGCTGCGCACGGCGATCCGCAACAACGGCGGCGGTTTTTACAACCACAACCTGTACTTCTCGACGATCTCACCGAACGGCGGCGGCGAAGCGGACGGCGCAATCGGCGAAGCGATCGTTAAGACGTTCGGTTCTTTTAACGATTTCAAGGATCAGATCTCCGCTCTCGCCCTCGGTCAGTTCGGTTCCGGCTGGGCTTGGCTGGAGACGACGAAGGACGGTGCGCTTTCGATTTCAAATTCGCTGAATCAGGACAATCCGATTTCGCTTGGCACGGGCAAAAAGCCGCTGGTGGCGATTGACGTCTGGGAGCATGCGTACTATCTGAAATATAAGAATCTGCGGGCGGATTATGTCAAGGCGTTGTTTGATATTATTGACTGGAAGATTGTGGATGAGAATTATAAGAAGATTATGGGTTAGGTTTTAGTGATTTTAAGTAAATTGGTGTGATGTGATTTACCGCTCATCGGAAATCATGATGCGCAAATTCGCAAGATACTCCCGAAAACAATATCTCCCACGGGCGAGATCAACGCCCTTTGGGAGACATTGCTTTTCGGTCGTATTCTTTCAATTAAGGGCATGATTTCCGGTTCGCTGGGGCAATGGGATACCCCTCAAACCAGTGAACCAAAAGAATTATCCCTCAAAGGGCGTTGATCTCGCCCGTGAGGGATAATTTTTTGGTGAACGGTAATATACCGGATCATCTCACATAAGGAGGAAATAATTTTCGGTGAACGGTAATATTACTTTTCACCGACTCATTCCCATACAAAGCCCTTTTCCTTCGTATACGCCCTCGACTCTCCGATTTCCATCGGCTTCGCAAAATAAAACCCTTGCGCCCGAATGCATCCGATGGACTTCAAAAACTCGAAATGCTCCGCCGTCTCGACCCCTTCCTGCAGCGGTTCGACCCCCATCTCGTTCGCACATAAGACGATAAACTTGATCAGATCCGCCGCACGCGGATTGCGGTCGTATGTCCGAAGGAATACCAGATCGAGTTTTAAGACGTCAAAATCGTAATCCAGCAGATTATTCAGCGACGAATACCCGCTGCCGAAATCGTCGATCCAAATATGATAGCCCGCCTTCCGGAAACGTTTTACTTCGGTCTGAAAATGCGAAGAATCGGCGCTTAACGCGCTTTCGGTGATCTCAATGTCAAGCATCTCGCGCGGAATGTTGTACAACATGCGGTAGCGCTCGATTATCTCAAATATATTGCACAATTCGAAGTCCAGCCGCGATAAATTGATCGATACCGGCACTACCGGCTCGCCCATTTCCATCAGCGTACACATATCTTCGCAGACCTTCTTCACGATAAAGCAGTCCACCTTATGGATCTCATGAAATTCTTCCAATGTCACAATAAAATCCGCCGGAGACAAAAATCCCATCTTCGGATCGATCCACCGCGCAAGCGCCTCGTATCCGCAGATCTTTCCGGTCTCCACCCGGATCACCGGCTGATAAAAGACCTTTACGTATTCTTTTTCCACCGCCTCATCAATCGTGTCCATCACGTACTGCTGCAGTTGAAGCCGCTTAAAAAGCCCCGTATCATATACGCCGTAGATCATATCATAGCGTTTTTTTACCGTGTTGCAGGCAAGACGCGCATGGTCGCATGCAATCCCGACTTCCTTGCAGCCGTCCTCCAGTTCATAGATGCCGGCTTTGATCTCAACGCGGATTCCGTCTAAGATTCCCATTATGGTATTATGAACGTTCTCGACATGTTCGCGCACGTTCTCTGCATCCGTGCAGACCGCAAAATGGTCGTTGGAAAACCGCGCGATCCTGCTCCCCGGAAACTCATTGCGGATTGTGTACGCCATCCGACACAGCAGGTCGTCGCCGCGGGCGAACCCATAATTCTCATTAAACATTTTGAAATTGGCGATATCGAAATGCACAAAAGACAAATGCTTTCTGTTTTCCTCATCCCCAAGCAGCATGTCCTGCACCGTCTCATAGAACGACGACATATTCATAAGCCCCGTCAGACGGTCGGTATTCTGGTTCATGGAAAAAATCTGCGTCTCAGCGAAACTGTTGCGGCTGCGGTTATAGAACTCATCCTTGTCCACATCAACGATATAAACGTAAAAATATTTATGACCGTCCTCCCCGTGCAGCAGGTGACCGAAATCCTCAATATAGCGCGTTTCTCCCTGTTTCGTAATAATGCGGTAACGTACGTAGTCGTGTTTTTTTTCGCTGGTAAAGGTCTGCGCCTGAATGTCGTTTTCGATCTTGTCGATGTCTTCGGGATGCACCATGCCTTTGAAACTGTTGTGGGTATGCTCCCGAAATTCCTCGATCGTTTTGCAGCCGAAGAGTTCGATCACGTTCTGCTCCGCGAAATAAATCTCCTCATCGCCTTCGGCGTTGTATATGAAAAAGCCGCCCGGAAGTCCTGTCGGGATGTAATTCTCATCCGGTTCTAATATGATTTTGTGATTTTCTTTTTTCATAATTCGCGGCTCCTTTCTAATGTGCAAATGAGCAACATGCCAACCTGTTTTTTGCGATGAACGGTAATCATTCCCCTCTCTCACACATACGGACCATGGATTTCGGACAAGCGGCAGATTATATCATTCAATAAAAATCGTCTCCACCGTATCAATCGCTTTCGCATACAGATCGTCTATGACATCCTCCAAATGCCTCTCCGAACGAACGATCCGTTCCAGTTTCGGCTTCGTCACCGGATGCTTTGCAACAAAGATCGTACAGCAGTCTTCATATGGCAGGATCGATGTCTCATACGTTCCGATTTTTTCCGAAACATGCACAATTTCCTGCTTGTCGAATCCGATCAGCGGCCGATACACAGGAAGCGTCGCCGCGTTGTCCGTCACAAGAAGCGACTGCATGGTCTGGCTCGCCACCTGTCCGATGCTCTCCCCCGTAACGAGTCCGAGCGCACCATCCTCTTTTGCAAAATGCTCCGCGATCTTCATCATATACCGCCGCATAATGATCGTAAGTTCGTCATGCGGGCATTTCTCATAGATTGCCAGCTGGATGTCGGTAAAATTAACAACATGCAGTTTCATCGGTCCGCAGTACCGCGAAATCTGTTTTGCCAAATCCACGACTTTCTGCTTCGCCCGTTCGCTCGTATACGGCGGCGCATGAAAATACGTCGCGTCAATCGTTACACCGCGCTTAGCCACCATATAGCCCGCCACCGGCGAGTCGATCCCCCCGGACAATAATAGCATCGCCCTGCCGTTCGTCCCGACCGGCATGCCGCCCGGTCCGGGGATTTCCGTCGCATATAAATTGATCTTGTCCCGTACTTCGATATGAAGCATCACCTCCGGGTGATGGACGTCCACCTTTAATGTCGGATAGGCGTCAAGCAGTTTTTCGCCAATCGCCGCATTTATCTCCATGGAATTTAAGGGATAGTTCTTCCGCGCCCGTCTGGCGTCCACCTTAAACGTAAAGTCCTTCTTGGGAAATTCCCTGTCAACATAGGCAACGACCTCTTTTGCCAGATCGTCAAAGCCCGTATCATCCATATAGACACAGGGCGCAATCGCCGTAACGCCGAAAACCCGCGTCAACGCCTCCGTCACTTCCCTTTCGTCGATCTCGCTCTCCGCTTCGACGAAAACGCGTCCCTGCGGTCTTGTCACGCGAAACTGCCCCTCCACGCCGCGCAGGGCATACTCCACCTGCCGCACCAGTTTCTCCTCGAACAGATGCCGGTTCTTGCCCTTAATGCCGATCTCTCCGTATTTTAGTAAAAAAGCCTGTTTCATTGTCGCTCCTTTTATCTGCGCCTATATTTTCGTAAAATGGGAACCAGTTCGCGCATGGCAAGCACCGCTGCGTCGATCTCTTCCTCCGTCGTAAATACGCTCATGGAAAAACGGATCGTCGAATGCAGCGCGTCGCCTTTTAACCCGATGGCGGAAAGCGTCCGACTGATGCCCGGCTTATTCGACGAACAGGCGCTTCCGGCGGACACATAGATCTCCTTCTCTTCGAGCGCATGAAGCATCACTTCCGCCCTTACGCCGTCCACCGAAGCGCTGACGATATGGGGCGCGCCCATTTTCCCGTGAGGACCGTTAATCGAAACGCCCTCCACCGACAACAGCCCTTCGGACAGCCGGTGTTTTAACTCATACAGATGCGTCCGGTGGCTGCTTACATTTTTCATCATATAATCCACCGCGAGCCCAAGCCCCGCAATCGCCGGAACGTTTTCCGTTCCCGACCGAAACCCCCGCTCCTGTCCGCCGCCTAAGATCTGCGGCGCCACTTTGCAGCCTTCGCGCACATATAAAAAACCGCTGCCTTTCGGGGCGTGGATCTTGTGTCCGCTGACGCTTAAAGCGTCAATGCCGACCCGTTCGGGGTACAGAAGCAGTTTTCCGAATGACTGGATCGCATCCACATGGACGACCGCATCCGGCAGCGCGTCATGCACGATCGCCGCCGCTTCCTCTACCGGCTCGATC
>CAJOQZ010000267.1 GCA_905236585.1 uncultured Lachnospiraceae bacterium | reverse complement strand
GGAAGAACTTTTTTGGCGGAACAGCTTTCGGCGACAGTGGGGGCGGATATGCTCTTGGTGTCTGTTGATCGCTTGCTGGCGTATTCGCAGGATCAAATTCAGAAATATGCTGACGAAATGATTCGCAGATGCTTCTTTCGGGGAGAATTTCTTTATCTGAAAGACTTTCCCTCAGAGAGGGAAGGACAAGAAGCCATGCTCAGGGTCGTTTCCCTTTTGTGCAGCGAGATGAGGATACTGCTGATGGGAGGGGAAAGCTTCCCGGAGAAAGTATTTCCAAAGGATGTATCGGTTTATATCATAGAGGTGCCCTTCCCGGGAATGGCAGCACAGAAGCGGTTCTGGACATTGTTTGCGGAAAACCTGGGTATCCTATATGACGAGGATGTGCTTTTAAGTGACTTTGTGTCCAAATACAACATGACGCCAGGGTACATTCTTTCCACGCTGCGTGCTGCCCGGCTGCATGGGAAGGTCAACGAGGAAGGAGATGCTCTTTTGGTGGGCAAGATGCTGATTGAGCGGGAGATCCGCGGCAGTAGCGCCCGGAATTTCGGGGATTATGCCACGAAGCTTACGCTGGCCTTTACTTGGGAGGATATTCAACTGACAAGGGAGAGCGCCGGGCTGCTCCAGAAGGCTATCGACAGGGTACGCTTAAAAAGCGTGGTCAACGGGGATTATGGCTTTGGGAAGAAGCTTCCCTATGGAAACGGCGTTTCCATCGTGCTTTATGGGCCTCCCGGAACCGGAAAGACTATGACGGCGCAGCTTCTAGCCAGGGAGCTGGGGTTGGATCTCTATCGGATCGATCTTTCGCAGATTGAAAGCAAATATATCGGAGAGACGCAGAAAAACCTGAAACAGATATTCGATACGGCAAAATACTCCAATGCCATTTTGTTCTTTGATGAAGCGGATGCCCTGTTTGCCAAACGTACGGAGGTCAATGGAGCAAATGAACGTCATGCCAACGCCGAGACCGCCTTTCTGCTGCAGAAGGTGGAGGAGTACAACGGCGTGTCCATTCTGGCCACGAATGTGTTTACCAATTTTGACGAGGCATTTAAGAGGCGAATGACATTCCTCATTCCCGTTCGGTGGCCGGAAGAAGATGAGCGGATAGCCTTGTGGAAAAAGATGTTCCCGAAGGAGGCGCCGCTGGCGGAGGACGTGGATTTCGCCTATTACGCAAGTGTCGGCGAGATGACTGGGAGCTGGATCAAGAATGCGGCGGTGGCGGCAGCCTACCGCGCCGCGAAGGAACATCGTCCTATCGCTCATCGGGACATCCTCGAAGCCATTGAGGAGGAATACAAGAAAAACGGCAGAACGATGCGGATACTGCCGGAGCAGGACAAGCTGTCCCAGACGCTGGACGAGCTTATCCGAGAGCATTGATGAAACAGATGGAATTCCGTTTTTGAGATGTATGACTCTCTGTCATTGATTACTGTATTGGCGCAGCCGAGGAAGATAATGTTACTGTGTTTAAGGAAACACTGATTTAATCAGCGTTTCCTTAAACACATAGGCAATCTAAGAATTTTCGATGTTGTCTTGTTTGCCTGCATTATCCAAAACAAGGATTTGAATATGGTCTTTATTTTTTGTCCAATTCAGCAAGGCCTCTTCTTCAGAGATATCCTGACCAAATTTCAAAGAGGATATGAGGGTTGAGTAAAGGGATCTTTTCGCCTCTTCTATTTCATTTCTTCTTATCAATTCTGAATGTTTGTTTCGTTCTTTGGCGTAATCAAATTGTTTTCTTTCTTTCATAACTATTTCCCCGTAAGCGACTCTAATCTGGTCATCATCTCATAATAATGCTTTTCGCTTTTATAATTTTGAAAAAAATCAATAAAGCTCCGATTCTGAAAATCATTTTTGGCTAAAAGTAATGTATTGTAAATGGATGTTGTCATCGATTGGCGGATGTTTTCTTTAGCAGTGGCAAATGTTGATGCTGTTACAAAATAATGTGCGGTATTCTGTATGCCTTTGAAACAGGAATCATGATCGAATAAAGGGAAAAGTGCAGCAGGATTTCCGTTTATTTTCAAGATTCCGTAATTGTCCCTGTTTCTATCTACATTTAATGTAATATAATC
>CAJOQZ010000266.1 GCA_905236585.1 uncultured Lachnospiraceae bacterium | reverse complement strand
TCCCAAAGAACCTCTATCCGGCGCTTAGTATTACAGACGTTCGGCTCTATAATACGGCACAAATCATCATCATAGGTCGTAAGCGTCATCTGCACCACGCATTTTGCCTTTTTATTGATCTCATCCAAAAGGTCAATGTCCTGCAAGATGCGGTCCGATTTCGTCTGAATTGCCGCACCGAATCCATATTGTAGGATGATTGCAAGACACCTGCGGGTAAGCCTTAATTCCTCTTCGCAGTGCATGTACGGATCAGACATTGCGCCGGTTCCGATCATGCCCTTTTTCCTCTTTGCGCGAAGTGCCGCTTCTAAAAGTTCCGGCGCATTCCGCTTCACTTCTATGTCTTCAAACGGATGCGTAAACCGGTAACACCTGCTTCGGCTGTCACAGTATATGCACCCGTGGGAGCATCCCCGGTAAATATTCATTCCGTAATGCCCGCCGCTGCCGGTGAGTATTCCTTTCGCATCTACAAAGTGCATGCGGTTCGTCTCCTGTCCTCCCCCGCTGACGGAGGCTGCAACGGATTATCTGCGAATGCAAGATTTAAGGCTCGATTTCGCTTCGCCGGATTATCTGTGATAATCCTTATCTCTTCGAAAATTGTGAGACCGTTAAGAAAACGCTCCGGTGGAGCGTTTTTAGGTCGAGACGACGGAGGCTATGATGAACGTCGCCCCGCTCGTGAGAGCGGGGGTAATGCAAAAATCCCCACAGCACCCGCTGCGGGGATTTTGTATTATCTCTTGGAAAACTGCGGCGCACGCCGTGCCGCCTTCAATCCATACTTCTTACGTTCTTTCATACGCGGATCACGGGTTAAGAATCCTGCTGCCTTCAGCGTCGGGCGGTACTCGCCGTCTACTTCCAAAAGCGCCCTTGCAATGCCGTGGCGGATCGCTCCCGCCTGTCCGGTGTACCCGCCGCCTTTTACGTTAACCAATACATCAAACTTGCTTGTCGTACCGGTCAGTTCAAGCGGCTGACGAACAACGACTTTCAGCGTCTCCAGCCCGAGATACTCGTCGATGTCTCTCTTATTGATCGTAATTTTGCCCGTTCCCGGAACAAGATACACGCGTGCAACGGAGGATTTCCGTCTGCCCGTTCCATAATATCTGACATTATTCTTAGCCATGACTTCCCTCCTTTAGTTAAAACTTCAACTCTTCCGGCTTCTGTGCTTCGTGCTTGTGCTCCGGTCCCGCATAGACGAACAACTTCTTATACATCTGTCTGCCTAACACGCCCTTCGGGAGCATCCCCTTAACGCCGTGCTCTATCACGCGTTCCGGATGCTTATTGAGCATCTCGCGAAGCGTCGTCTCCTTCATGCCGCCGACGTAATCGGAATGATGATAATATACTTTCTCGTCCAGTTTCCGTCCCGTCGTCTTAACTTTCTCGGCATTCACAACGATTACGTAATCGCCGGTGTCCAAATTCGGCGTATAAATCGGCTTGTTCTTGCCTCTTAATACTTTTGCAATCTCAGAGCAGAGGCGTCCAAGCGTCTGCCCTTCGGCATCAACTACATACCATTTTCTTTCGATCTGTGCCGCACTCGGCATATATGTGTTCATAAACCAATCCTTTCTGGTTGCGTCCGGTACAATGTCCAAATACCGTCCGCGTGCTATCGTTTCCTTAAAAACAATCCCCGGGGCTATGGGGAATGATTCTAAAACAGCACGAATAGTATAGTACACAAAACCTTGCTGTGTCAAGCATTTTTACAAATATTCAATCCCAACCAGCACCAAACCCTCCGGCGGCGCCGTCGGCCCCGACGCATCCCGGTTCTTCGCCTCTAAAATCCGCTGCACATCCTTCGCATCGCGCATCCCGCCGCCGACCTCGATCAGAGTTCCGGCAATGATCCGCACCATGTTGTATAAAAACCCATGTCCGCTGATTCTAAGGATAACCTCATCCTCCTCGCGGCGCACGCCGCATTCCGTCACGTTGCGGACATAGGTATTCGTCTGTGCATGAATCGACGAGAACGATGTAAAATCCTGCTCCCCGATCAGATACACCGCCGCCTCATGCATTGACTGCACATCCAGCGGATGATGATAAAAATACGTATAGTGCCGCCGCAGCGGGTCTGGGAAGCGGCGGTTCAAAATATGATATTCATACGTTTTGATGCTGTCGGAAAAACGCGGGTGAAAATCTTCCCCAACTTCCTCCGATGACTGCACCACGATATCACGCGGCAGCCCGGCATTTAACGCATAGGCGATCTTCCCCGGCGGCATCATGGTCTCCACATCAAACGACGCCACATTTCCGAGCGCATGCACCCCCGCGTCCGTCCGGCTTGCGCCGATTGTTTTGATCTTTGTTTTGAACAATTTTGACAGTTCCAAGTCGATCAGTTCCTGGATGCTCGTCCCGTTCGGCTGCACCTGCCAGCCGCAGTAGCGCGTCCCGTCATAAGCAATCGTTAGTTTTATTCTCATCTTTTCCCCTTTTTTTACGGGCGAAAAATCTTCCACAAAATAAGCGCCGCCAGATAAGACAATACGATCAGATACGCGATCCGGTCCCGTCCGGCATAGGTTAATGGTTTCATTTTCGTCCTTCCTTCTCCGCCGTTGTAGCAGCGTGCCTCCATCGCCAGCGCCAGATCGCCCGCCCTGCGGAACGCCGACACGAACAGCGGCACTAAAAGCGGCACCATCGCCTTTGCCCGTTTAACCAGTCCGCCGCTCTCAAAATCCGCTCCCCGCGCCATCTGCGCTTTCATGATCTTGTCCGTCTCCTCAATCAGAATCGGAATGAACCGCAGCGCAATCGACATCATCATAGCGATCTCATGCACCGGCACGCCGATCTT
>CAJOQZ010000265.1 GCA_905236585.1 uncultured Lachnospiraceae bacterium | reverse complement strand
GTCATAGACGTCGATCTCCTCCACGGTCGGCTCCGTCCCCTGAAAAAAGCGGTCAAGTTCGATTCGCGTTTCCTTAAGTTTTTCGAATGTGTTTCGTTTTTCCAGATACGCGCCGAGTTCCTGCTCCCGTTTGCTCTGCTCCGTAATCTGCGCCAAAAGCGCGTCCTTTTCCTTTTCCAGCGCATGCAGACGAACCCGCTTTTCTTCGAGCATGGCACGCTGCTTTTCCAAGCCTTCGGCAAGCGCGGGCAGTTTCTCCGCCGCCTCTTTGCACGCAGCGATTTCCTTTTTTATCAGAACCAGTTTCCCGGCGTTCACCGTTCCTTTTCTCGTATATACGGCTTTCGCCTCTTCGAGACGGGATACCGCTTCATCGAAATTATTGATATCGTCCTGCGCCGCGGCAAGGTCGCCCATCTTCGCGCTGATGCTGTCGGACTTCTCCGCCGCGGGCGCCCCCTGCGGTACGAAGATGCTTTTTTCAAACGCGTCCCTGTCTACCAGGAACAGTTCCTCTCCAATATTTGCCGTATAATCGTCGCAGGGCAGGTTCGTATCCGCGTTATACAGCGCAAACGTATCCTCTTTGTCGCGCCGCCCGAATGTCCGCTCGATCCGGTAGTTTTTCCCCTCCGCCGCAAACGTCAGGCTGCCGCCGTATCTGCCGCCGTCCCACGGACGGTAATGCTCCCGTTCTAAAAGTTCTTTTTTGCGGGGGTTGTACTCCATGCCGAAAAACATTGCCTTGATGTATACGGTAAGCGTCGTCTTCCCCCAGCCGTTCTCTTCCAACAGGGCAAAAAAATTCTCCGCGAAATCGAAATGCCGATCCGAAAATCTGCCGAATCCCGAAATATGACAGGATAAGATTCTCATATGATCTCGTCTCCCATAATTGCCTTCATTCCCAGTTCAATGATCTCCGCCCGTTCTTCCTCGCTCATTTCCTGCGCCTGCATCAGCCGCACGAACTCTCCTTTTAAGGATCGGTCGTTGGCATAACTGTCATAATCAATCCGCGTTTCGGTGCGGTCATAGACTTTGACATAATAAAACGCCGGCGAAAATATATGCCGGATGCGGTCTCTGTCGATGTCAAAATCCATCTCGGTGGTGCCGGTCAATACCACTTTCAAAAGATCGTCCTCGCGGATATTGCGCACCGCCTCTCTTATCTCCTGTATGACGCGGGGCATGTTCATATCCTCGGTTACCGCAACCTCCACCTCGTGCAGCCGCCGTTTTGCGAAGGGAACAAACGTATGGGTGTACTCCCTCGTCTCCTCGTCAATATCCAAAAGCACGAACCCTTTTTGCCCGCACTCGTCAAAGCCCCGCCCTTCGGGACAGCCGCAGTAGCAGTACGTCCCCCTCTCGTCGAGACGGTCGCTCTTATACGCGTGGATATGTCCGAGCGCGAGATAATCGATATTTTTGTTTTTGAAATCGGGAATGTTGACGATCTGCGTCCGGTCGCGCCCCACATAATTCGTTTCCTGTCCGTGCAGCGTGACGATATTGAAATTCGCCTGATCGAGAATCAGATTCACGGACAGCGTCTTATAATTCTCGTCTGTGATCTCCCGTCCGGTGATCACGACGTTCCCGTACGCATATGACGTCCAAGCATCGTCTGTGAACATTTTTAAGTTCACGGGCACCTCTTTTTCTTCGAGGTCGCTTAAAAAATCGCTCCGGTCATGGTTGCCCCTAAGGTAGACAAAATCAATCGCCGGATGCTCGGTAATCTGCTCTAAGACGCGTCGTCTGGCGTTCTTCCTAATGTGGGATTTGTCGAAAAGATCTCCCGCGATAAGAAAGACGCGCACGCCGTTGTCCGCTGCGTAAGCAACCATCCGTTCAAATGTGTCTAAAAGTTCCGCACGACGCTCCACCGCCTGTTCGCGGTCGAGGTTGGTTTCCATTTTCGAGTCGATATGCAAGTCCGCTGTATGAAGAATTTTCATCCGTATTCTCCGAATTACCGGGCAAGAACTACCGCGGTATAGGGCTGCAGTTTGATATGCACGCGTCCGCCGTCAACCGGATAATCGATTGGCATGATCGAGTACCCCTGCGGATTCGAGATCATGATCTGCTTCATGGAAGTATTCATCGGCACATTTGCCCGCCAAACCGGAATCAGCGCATCAATGAGATCCGTTCCGCTGTTGATCGCAACGACGATCTGCTCATCCGCATTAAAACGGGCATAACTGATAAAATACCGCCCCGTATCCAAAAACAGGAACGAACCCGTTTTCAAGGCCTCATGCATCCGGTGCATGAAGATGGCGTCCCTGTGAAAATCAATCAGGTCGTAATTCGCCGTCCGCCATGGAAACGTCCGCCGGTTGTCGGGGTCCGTAAATCCGACCTGT
>CAJOQZ010000264.1 GCA_905236585.1 uncultured Lachnospiraceae bacterium | reverse complement strand
GTAGTCGATGTCGGTCACATTGTCGTCACAGATGTATGGATAGAGCGAGCCGAAATATTCTTCCGTTTCGTCAATGTTCAGCAGATTGGTATACATAAAAAGTTCTCCTTACGGCGTTGCGGCGGCAATGCCCCCGGCTTCATTCGCCGCATCATAAAATTGTTGGAGCAGACCGGAAAAAGCATTTTTTACGGTATCGCTGCCGACGACGTTCGTAAGTACGGTGATGAGTGCGACGGTGACGACTAATGTGATGATCGCCGGACCGTATTCTTTTAATATGTCCTGCATGTGGCATTCTCCTTTCGTGCGCTAAAATAAGCGCATATGACAAAACCTATGGCTGCGGCGTTCCCGCGAGGAAACGGCAGCGCCTGTTACAAAACAAAAACGGGAAAAACGAAAAACAAAAACCGACGAAGAACATCCGAACGGGATGTGCCGGTGCAATTATGATATCGCAGAAACAACAGGAAATCAAATGAACAATTTATGAACTTTTTGGGGGAGATGATAAACTTTTTATAAACAAAAAATAAACTTTTTATAAAAGATTTTTGAACAATGCGGATATGCGGCGTCAACCGCTCAGGCGCAAATCGTCCGGTGGAAGTTTGCCCTGCGGGTACGATTGCTCTGCGCCGACCGAAGTGGAACGGAGACAGTGAGCGGCTGCATCGTAAACTGTAACGATTTCCCTCTTGTCAAATACGGATGTAAGGCGATATAATCAAGGAAAAATACGGAAAGGATGCTACGGCAATGACGAAAGAAGCATTACAGTTGAAAAATGATTTTTTGGATTGGATACGCATACAGCATACGAATATCGAACTGACAAAAAAGGATGAGGATCATTATCGGATCGAGCGGGCGGGCGCATATGCCGAGGTCAATTTTTATGATCTTGAAGAACTTGTCGTTGAACTGAAAATTACGCAAAGGCAGGATGACGAGGTACGGTTCTTTTTGCATTTTGAATTGAACGATCCCGCGTATGCGAGATCTTTGTTTGACGAAATGGCGGAAAGCCTTTTTGAACTGGAGAACCGGAAAGCCGTTCGCATTCTGCTGTGCTGTACCGCGGGCATGACGACGACGTATTTTGCGCAGAAACTCAACGAAGCGGCGGCATTTCTTCGACTGGATTATTCATTTGAAGCGGTTGCGTATACGAACGTTTTTGAAGAGGGTCTGAATTATGATGTGATCCTCGTATCGCCGCAGATCGGATATCTTTTTGAAAAAATCCGTGACGTCATGGCGGACAAACTTGTCATTGCAATACCGGCGAAAACCTTCGGCTCCTATGACGCGGCGGGGATGATTGAACTGCTGCGGCAGTCGCTTAGTGAGCAGGAAAAGGGCACAGACGCAGACAACATGGACGCCGTGCTTGATCTGATTGATAAAAAGAGCAGTTTTATGTGCGTGACAATTTTGAACAAACGCGCCCGTTATGAAATCCATTATCATGTGTTCGGCGACGGCAGCCACTTGGACAGCGGCTTTGTTCGTAAAAACAAGTACAGGTTGAGCGACATCGACGATATGATCTCGACGGTGCTGTCCAAATACCGTCAGATTCAGAAAGTGTTCATATCTACGCCGGGGGATGTCTTCGACGGGAAATTGACGTTTAAGACGTTCGGAATTGTGGATGTGGACGTCGTGGCGTATCTTAAGGAGAAGCACGGCGTGGAATTTACCATGTGCAACGATGTTCATGCCATGACGCAGGGATACTATCTTTCCCACAAGGAGGATCTGTCGGACTTCGTATTGATCTATACGGCGAGGAACAGTTCCGTCGGCGGCGCCGCGTCCGTCGTCAACGGTCATCTGCTTCGGGGCAACCATGACCGCGCAGGCTCCATTTATCCGATGAACCGGATCTTGTATTTCAGCGAGAACCCTTCGTATCTGTCAAAAACCCCAGAGGGGCAGGTAGAAATCTGCGCGAAGCAGCTTCTTTTTCTGATTGCTGTGGTTGCGCCGCAGGACGTCGTCATCTGCAATCCGATGATTACGAATGCGAACGACGTAACGGAGTACCTGCGGACGCTGGTTGACGAGGAAGTGATTCCGAATATCCGTATTTCCACGCATCCGATTGAGTATATGATTATCGGAGCCGTTTCGCTGGGGTTGTGATGACGCTGAATTATGCTAAGATATTTTGCAATCAGTTAAAATAAGGAGCCAAGTACTGTCCAACGAACGAAGTGAGTTGATGACAGCACTGGCATCCGACAGAGTAAGTCAGATAATAACTTGCGTTAT
>CAJOQZ010000263.1 GCA_905236585.1 uncultured Lachnospiraceae bacterium | reverse complement strand
CATTGCTGCCAACAACCGGCTGCGGCGTCGTCTGTGTCTGCGTAGTATTGCCGGTCTGCGGGGTCGTATTGCCCTGCGGCGTGGTGGTCGCCGTATTCTGCTGCGGCTCGGGATAAGAACCGTTCGGCACCTGCAGGCGGATCGGCTGTTCTCCTGTGAATAATACATCGATGTAATTCGGGTCCGTCCACTGAATCTGGATCGTCGGCTGCCCCGGAACCTCAACGTTTAAGACCTGCGATTCCAAAACATCCACAAACGCAACCGAATTATTGCTTAGGCGCAGTTCGAGCCTCGCCTGCCGTCCGGCTGCCTGCGTCGTAATGGATGACGAAAAGAAAATCCCCAGCGAAAAAACGACCGCAGCAAGAGCCGTAAATAAACGACTGTGCTTTTTGATTCTCATGTTCAAGTTGCTCCTCCTTTTTTGAAAAAAATCATATATTCCTATTAATAGTATTCGAGATCTTCCCCTTATTTATTGGGGTTGCAAGGGAAATTATAGCAAATTTTTTTGGGTTTGTCTATCGAGCAAACAAGCCGTCGCGCAAACAAATCTGAAGTTGACCTTGACTTTCCGCCGCCCATAGCGTATACTTATCGTTGTGTTTGATCACACGCTGGCATGGCACAGTCGGTAGCGCACCTCATTGGTAGTGAGGAGGTCACCGGTTCGATTCCGGTTGCCAGCTTTCTTTTTTTCATAAAAAGGTCACTTTCGATAGGAAAAAGTTGCCAGCTTTCTTTTTTTCTTACTCCTCCGGCACCGTCACGTATTCCTGGAACATCATGCGGATCTCGTCGCGCTGTCGGTAGCATTTTTCCCAATCCACCGAAATCGCGTTTTCTAAGAGTTGCGACAGCGGAATCGCATCATACGGATATTCTTCTACGTCATTCCGCACCGCATACATCCATCCTTTTACAATCATGCGCTGACCTTCCGGCGACAAAAAGTAATCCTCTACCGCCTCCGCCGCCTTGATGTTGGCATTCGCGCTGTACTCTTTGTCCACGATCATAATCGGAGACGGAACGGGGATCGAGCCGTCTGCGGGATAGATGACCTCAAGCGCGGAACCCTCTTCCTGTCTTTTTTTCAAAACGGACTCTTCCAAGACCATGATTTCCTTGCACTCGCCTGTCTCGAGTTTCGTCAAAGCGTCAGAACCGGATTCAAGCGCTACGTCCTGTTCGCCAAGCGCCGCGAAGTATTCCTTGCCGTACTTATCCAAAAGTCCGACAACGGAAGAATACGCCGTGCCCGAGGTCAGCGGGTTGCTCATGGAAATGGTTCCTTTCATCGACGGCTCCTCCGCAAAGTCCTTCAGCGTCCGGGGCAGTTCGGACTTATCATATTTTTCGGGATTGTAGGCAAGAACCATGTTGCATACGCGCACGGGATACCAGTACCCATCCGGGTCATAATCGAAAACCAGTTTGCCGGCATCCGCAAACTTATGCGCGTGCAGGATGCCCGCTTCTTTCAGTTCCAGCGAATACGACGGCTCTGCTACCATCAGGATATCGCATCCCAGTTTACCCGCATCCATCTCCTCGGCGACCTTGGACTGAATTGTGCCCGACCCGCCTTGGAAAAATTCGATATCCACATTGGGGAATACATCTTCTAATTTTTCTTCCATCTCGCCGATGATGTCCTCATACATGGATGTATAGATGACGACCTTGCCCGTCACATTCACGTTTGCCGCGGCATCATCAACGCTTCCCGCCGACCCGGATGCGGACGTGCCGTCCCCGCAGGCGCTCACTCCCAAGGCAATGCCTATTGCAAGCATTATTGCCGCTGTCCTCTTTTTCATGCTGCGATTTCTCCTCAAATTAGACTCCATCCAAACGCCATCCTTATCATACACTCTGCATAAGCGCGGAATAATCCGTCTCCGGCATCTGTGAATCGTCTTCGCTTTTTCCTTTCTTTTCTTTTTTCGAAGGCTTTGGCTCCTGCGGCAGCACATTCACCACCTGATTTTTGCCGTGCTGCTTGCCCCAGTAAAGTTTGGCGTCCGCATCGTCCATCATTGCCTGAATCGTCATTCCGTCCCGATACGGCGATACGCCCATCGTCACCGTAACGGACACGCTCGCCTCATTCCGGTAATTGACCCGATCATGCTCGATATCTTTTCGAATCCGCTCCGCCGCGGCAACCGCCCTCTCCTCGTCCGTGTTCAAAAGGATGCAGATTTCTTCCCCGCCCCAGCGGAATACATTATCGGTCTTCTTAACTCCCGTGGAAATCGTCTGCGCCACATACTTAAGCACCTCGTCCCCGCAATCATGTCCGTAGGTATCGTTGACCTTTTTGAAATCGTCAATATCCGCCATGAGCAGACAGAAGGAGGATTTTCCGGTATTTGCCTGGCGGTACGCCTCCTGCAAGTAATTATCCATGCTGCGGCGGTTCAAAAGATGCGTGAGCGTGTCAAAATTGGCGTATTTCTCCAACTCCTCCACCAGAAACTTACTGCCGAAATAAGTGATGAGCAAAAGCACAGACATGGTCCATATCACGCAGATAACGCGGACAACCGCCTCTTTTAGCGGATCATCGGACATTCCGATAAAAAGATCGCTCATTACCGCCCATGAGATAAAGGTGGAGGCAGATACGCCCACGACGGCGGCAAACATCATCTTCATATCGAAAAAAAGCATTCCAAACGCGGCGAAAAAGAACATGAACGCCCACCATTCCCGCATGGGCGACATGTAGGATATGGCGTTCCACTGCACAATGATGACAACGACGCAGAAAGCCTTACCCATTCTAAGTTTTTCGCGCTTTAATATGCCGTCCTCTGCAAAACTCGTTTTCATAAACCATATGGACGTCACAAGGAAAGAAACATCCATGATGTCAAAAATGACAAGAACCGGAATCGGGATATTCGGATACCACCCCGCCGCCTTAAGAACGGTAAAATAAATCGCCGCAGTCAATGTAGCGATCGACGGCGCAAGAATGGCAATCTTGAACACGCGGTTCAGATAGGCGTCAAGCGCCGATAACTCCTGTTTTAATTCACTACGAACCATTTTTCCTTGTGATGCCATGTTCCCCCCAATATCAAATCCCACAGTTCCCCCATAGATACTTACATTACATGGTACACAAAAAACGTATTATTTTCAATATCTCGCCAAAAAAAACACAGAAATCAATTTTCGTACCGAAAAAAACTTCTCCGTGTTCGACGGCAAGAATGCCTTAACCTCACACTTAAGAGGCGTTTGTTCTCCACTTTCGCCGTTTTCTCTGCAACGGGCTATCATATCCCCTTGTCGGATTTTTTTATCAATGCTATGATAAAAAACATACTAACATCATGCGAGGAATGTATATGATGAAAAGCGCCATCTTCTGCGTCGGAGTCGGTCCCGGCGATCCCGAACTTCTTACCATAAAAGCCGTGCGGATTCTTTCGGCTTGCGATGTGATTGCGTTCCCTTTCACCAAAGAGGACGATATTCGCTCGACTGCTTATACGATTGCAAAAAAAGCCGTTCCCGAGATAGCGGAAAAAGAACGGCTGCCCCTTTACTGTCCGATGACCCGGGATGAACGCCGGAAAAAAGAGCAGTACGAACTTGCCGCCGAAAAGGTGCGCTCCCATTTGGATGCCGGAAAAAAAGTCGCCTATCTGACGCTCGGCGACCCCATGCTCTATTGCAGTTATACCGAGTTGGGGCGGCTCCTTGCAAAAAAAGGCTATGAAACGGTCTACATCAACGGCGTTTCCTCCCTGTTTGCAGCCGCGGCAAAACTGCAAAAAAGCATCGCCGACCATGACGAAGGTTTTACCGTCCTTTGCGGATCGCAGGATTTGTCCGCACTCGATGCGCCGGGGAACTATGTCCTGATGAAGTCCGCCGGTAAAATGCGCAAGATAAAGCAGATTCTTTCGGAAAAAGGCGCCGCTGTCTGCGCCGTCGAAAATTGCGGCATGGAGGACGAAAAAATCTATCCTTCGATTGCCGACATCCCCGATACGCCGGGGTATTTTACGGTTGTTTTTGCAAAGGTATGATCCCTTACCACTTGCTGCTCAAAAGAAAATCCTTCAGGTGCATCGTAAGGACGCCTTCGTGGTTGCCTCCAAAATCCTCTATCCGAATCCGGTTTTTTATAGTATAATCAATACCTGTTGAGATAATAAAAAGGAGCCAAGTACTGTCCAACGAACGAAGTGAGTTGATGACAGCACTGGCATCCGACAGAGTAAGTCAGATAATAACTTGCGTTAT
>CAJOQZ010000262.1 GCA_905236585.1 uncultured Lachnospiraceae bacterium | reverse complement strand
TTCGGATCTAATAGATGCGCAAGCGCATCGGCGTTCCATACGGTTTTATTATGAATATAGGCTCTGACTGCTCCGATCGGCACAATATACAAATCAAGTTCCAATCGGGATGCCAACTCAAACGCAAAATGAAAATAGTTGTCGGATGTATCAAAAAAATTGACCGGCAGAAGATCCGCAATATTGATCATATTGTGCCCCTGCTCCTCAATCGCGTTTTTCACACCGACTTGGATTCCTACCGGGTATCCGATAGATTTTAATGAAGATAAATAGCCGATATTAAACCGTTTCATGTTATCTTTTTCCTCAGAAGATCATAGTTGCCGTAACACCTGCATTACGCCCTCTTCCTCATTCGACGGCGCAATATGTTTTGCAATCTTTTTCAGATCCGGATGCGCGTTCTCCATGGCATAACTTTCATCACAGGCAGTCAGCATATCATAATCGTTCATATAATCGCCGAACGCCATACATTCTTCCGGTAAGATATTAAGCTGCTTTTGCAGCGCACGGATGCCCGCTCCTTTAGTAATCCCGACATGCAAAATGTCAGTCCAACTGTCCCCCGACAGCACCGGCTCAACAGACGCATCCAGCCCCGAAAGTTCCCCTATCCGATCCGCGGCATCCGCCTTATCATAAAAACAGGCGATTTTCGGAATCATATCTTCCTCAATACACGCCGCCAAGTCCTCCGTCACAACAAGTTTTTTATAATACATATCCGCGTTTTCAAAGACAAAATCCGGTGCCGGACGCATATAGGCGGATCTCGCCCCGCAGAAAATCGGATAAAGATTCGGAAGCGTATCTAAACGCGCTAAGACGTCGGAAAGAATGTTTTTCGCAATCGCATCCGTATGCAGCATTTTATTCCGATAAAAAACAAATGCACCGTTATCCGCAAGAAAATACAAATCGTTTTCCAACTCCAAAAAATCCCGCCGCAGCGTCTCATACTGTCTGCCGCTGGCGATCACCATACATATCTCGGGATGCATCTTTACCCACGGTATGAAATCCTGCGGCTTTTCTTTTTTCTCATTCAAAAGCGTGCCGTCCATATCGACGGCGATCAATTTGATTTTTTCCATAACGATCCGTTCCTTAAAAGAAAACATCGAGATTTTAACGTAATAACCACATTATGAGGGATATCCCAAGCCTTGTCAATCTTTATGAATCTCCTGAAAAAAGCGATAGATCAAACCGAACACCGCATAGACAAATGCGACCGTAACCGCTATGCTGACGGTAAGGATTTTATAAGACGCCGCTATCACTGCAACGAACAAAAGCGCCAAAAATATCAGTCCGACGATAAACGTCCGGTTCGCGCGGTCTTTCTTTTTTGCAAACTCTTCAAGCAGAAACAAAAAGAAAAAATACGCAAGGATTGCTGCAACCAGCATCACATTTTTCGGAAGAAAGTCAACTTCCTCTTCCCTCATGAACTCAAGCCCGACCGTGATATTATTAAGCGCTACGATCAGAAAAATATGGATCATCATATAAAGGTTGGCATTCCAACTGCCTTCACGGTCAATGATATGGTCGTAAAAAAATTCATAACTTAAAAACAACCCGACAACCAGTGCAAAAACCATTGCCGAATAGTAAATGCCCCAAAAATTGACCTCTCCCTCGAAGTACAGGGCAAGCCCCACGATCATTTCTCCGAACGTGAAAACGACAAAGAGCATCGCGCGTTCGCTTAAATGCGAAAAATCCACGGCAACCAAATTATTGACATGGCGGTTGCGGATCACGTCGACCAATCCGTATAACAATACGACCGGAGAAAATGCGATCCCCGTAGTATGATATATGGGAATGGAAAGGAAAACGATTCCTCCCATAATAAGCATCACGCGGATTATGTTTTTTATATGGACTGCCTCCCACGGCGCATTTTGGGATATTTCCCGAAGTTTGCGGTAATACATAAATGCAAGGTTCAAAAAGATCAACCCCCACGCCATGTTGTAGCGCAGATAATACCCCTGCCAGTTGACACGCGTCCCCTCCGCCATATAGTACAGCAGGTACATATTGATAAATATCCCGATATGTTCGAGCCTGCCGTTCGTTCCGTAGCGGTTGATAAACAGCGTTGTCTGATACCAGATAAACAGCGCGATCAGCGTACATAACAGATACGTCGCGTACACGCCCGCGCTGATAAATCCGTTTTCCACATGATGGATCAGGGAATTGTTGCGCCCGATCAGGTAGACAAAAATCAGATCATAGATCAGTTCTAAGTATTCGACTTTCTTTTCTTCGTTCATGACTTGTTACTCTATGTACTGGAAAATATTGAACAGAAGGATAATCCTACAGCCGCGCCATAAATGCCCTGCCTGTCCCGCCTTTTGTATTCAGATAGTTTTCTATCTTCATACCAAGTTGTAATGCTATGCGTCGATGCGTCTGGGACGGACTTGCCATTGCGTATGGAACGCCTTTGATTACTTCCGTTCGGATGTCTTCCGAAAGCGCCTCATATTGCCTGATGGTCATTTTCGGCATGTTGTCTACTTCTTCAAAACTGATTGCTTTATCCGCCATAAGAAGATGCTCCTGTCTCATGAATTGTCGTATGTGTATCATAACATGATAGGAAGCGGTTGGTCAACTCGCAGAACAGACTCGAAAAATGCTTCGCATTGAGGGCGTTTGCAATGCGTCAACTCGACTTTGAGTCCGTTAACTCGATTCCGCTTCGCTCCATCTCGTTATCGGACATTCGTCACTCTACTCACAGTGCCACCTCAAAATTGCTTCGCAATTTTTCGTTGTCGTGCTGTCGCACTATAAAATAACAAAAACAGAGCCGTTTGGATGTAAACATCCATCGGCTCTGTTTCCGTTATTTTGCACTGCTCGTAGTTATCGTTACATCATTCCGCCCATTCCTGGTCCTCCTGCCGGCATCGGCGGTTCCGGCTCTTTGATGTCCGCTACTACCGATTCCGTTGTAAGGAGTGTTGACGCTACCGATGTCGCATTCTGTAATGCGGTACGCGTTACCTTTACCGGGTCAAGAATGCCAGCCTCTACCATATCAACATACTTCTCGTTGAATGCATCGAAACCGTGTCCCGGCTGCGCTTCTTTTACGTTGTTGATGATGACGCTGCCCTCTAAGCCCGCATTGTCCGCGATATAGTACAGCGGAGATTCGAGTGCCTTCAAGATTACGTTCGCACCGGTCTTCTCGTCGCCTTCCAAAGAATCCGCCAACTTCGCAACATCCTTTGCCGCATGGATATATGCAGATCCGCCACCTGCGATAATACCTTCCTCAACTGCCGCACGCGTCGCATTCAACGCGTCTTCCATACGGAGTTTATGCTCCTTCATTTCCGTCTCTGTCGCTGCGCCGACACGGATAACCGCTACGCCGCCCGCAAGTTTGGCAAGACGCTCCTGCAATTTCTCTTTGTCAAAGTCGGACGTCGTCTCTTCAATCTGCGTACGGATCTGGGAAATACGTGCGTCGATATCTGACTTCTGTCCCTCGCCGTCAACGATAACCGTATTCTCTTTCTGAACCTTAACGGACTTCGCACGACCTAACTGATCGATCGTCGCGTCTTTAAGTTCCAAACCGACTTCTTCGGAAATCACCGTACCGCCTGTAAGGATAGCGATATCCTGCAGCATCTCTTTTCTTCTGTCGCCATAGCCCGGTGCCTTAACCGCAACTACGTTAAACGTTCCGCGCAGTTTGTTCAGAATCAGCGTCGTAAGAGCCTCGCCCTCAACATCCTCCGCAATGATCAAAAGACGTGAACCGGACTGTACAATCTGCTCTAACAACGGAAGCAGATCCTGAATATTGGAGATCTTCTTGTCCGTAATCAGG
Organism: uncultured Lachnospiraceae bacterium; assembly: GCA_905236585.1. Classification (GTDB taxonomy): domain Bacteria; phylum Bacillota; class Clostridia; order Lachnospirales; family Lachnospiraceae; genus RGIG4930. The sequence continues at coordinate 3,965 of CAJOQZ010000262.1, read as the reverse complement.
ATATACGGATCTTCCAATACGGCTTCCATTTTGTCCATATCGGTCGCCATATACGCCGAAATATATCCACGATCGAACTGCATTCCTTCTACGAGATCAAGTTCCGTCTGCATGGTCTTCGATTCTTCGATCGTAATAACGCCGTCATTGGAAACTTTTTCCATGGCATCCGCTACCATCTTGCCGACTTCCTCGTCACCGGCGGAAATAGCCGCTACACGCGCAATCTGCTCTTTGCCGTTAACCTTTGCGGACATCTTGGCAATCGCGTCTACCGCCGTATCGGTTGCCTTCTTCATGCCCCGGCGTAAAATGATCGGATTCGCGCCCGCCGCCAGGTTCTTAATGCCTTCTTTGATCATCGCTTGTGCAAGAACCGTCGCCGTCGTAGTCCCGTCACCGGCTACATCATTGGTCTTCGTCGCAACCTCTTTTACCAGTTGCGCACCCATATTCTCAAATTCGTCTTTGAGTTCGATTTCCTTTGCAATGGTTACGCCGTCGTTCGTGATCAACGGACTGCCGTATGACTTGTCCAATACAACATTACGTCCTTTCGGTCCTAACGTAACACGCACGGTGTTCGCCAGTTTATCGACACCGGCCTCTAACGCGCTTCTCGCCTCCGCGCCGAATTTAATATCCTTTGCCATGATTCATTCCTCCTCTGATTAATTTACTCTACTACTGCCAGAATATCGTCCTGACGAACAATGATAAACTCTTCGCCGTCCAACTTTACATCTGTTCCCGAATACTTTGAATAGATGACCTTCTGCCCTTCCTTGACCTGCATCTTGATCTCCTTGCCGTCAACGACGCCGCCCGGTCCTACTGCAATAACCTCTGCCTCCTGCGGCTTCTCCTGTGCGCTCGACGCCAGGATGATCCCGGATTTCGTTTTTTCTTCCGCTTCTAACTGCTTTAATACTACCCTGTCCGATAATGGTACTAACTTCATGGTAAGTCCTCCTCTTATTATTTCAATCTGTTAGCACTCATTCCAAAAGAGTGCTAACCAACAAAACATATCATAGTGTTATGACCGTTTTCTTGCAAACAGAAGTTTTCCTTAAAAATCAATGTTTTTCCAACTAATTCTCTTAAATACTTTCATTTTCTTTATTTTTCTCACTATTTTCAAAAATATCTAAAATGAATCTTTGCACAAATCCGTAACGACTTCCGCCGCCATCATAAGCCCTGCAATCGCCGGTGCATAGGCAATGCTTCCGGGCGGCAGTTTCTTCCTCGGAGCATCCGTATCCGGCTGTTCCTTACGCTCGATCGCAATCGGCGGCTCGTCCGACCAGACCACTTTCAGATCCCGTATCCCGCGTTTTTTTAACTCCCTTCGCATCACCTTCGCTAAGGGACAAACGCTGGTCTTATAGATATCCGAAACCCGAAATCGGCCGGCATCCAGTTTATTCCCCGCGCCCATGGCGCTGATAACCGGAACGCCCGCCGCTTTTGCCCGCATAATGATCTCTATTTTGGCGGTTACCGTATCCACCGCATCCACCACATAATCATATGCGCTAAAATCAAACGAATCCGCGTTATCCGGCAAAAAAAAGCAATTTCGGACGTCCACCTGCACCCTCGGATTGATATCCGCCATTCGCTCCCTCATCACATCCGTCTTGTTCCGACCGATGGAACGAACCGTCGCAATGATCTGACGATTCAGGTTCGTAATATCCACAATGTCTTTATCGACTATCGTAAATCTTGCGATCCCGCTTCGTACAAGAGCCTCGCAGACATATCCGCCGACGCCGCCGATGCCGAATACGGCGACGTGTTTTTTTGACAGGCAAGCAAGCGCTTCCTCTCCTAATAAAAGTTCTGTTCGTTGAAAATTATCATTCAATTCTTATCTTTTCACACCTTTTGTATCGCGACCCGCTATGCGAAGCCTGTTCAGTACGATCTCCTTGCCGCCCGCTTCCACGGTCGGATTATCTCCGTTATGCAGCAAAACAACTTCCCGCAGCGCATCCCCGTTTCCTAAACTCATACCCCGGACGCCGATCGCCGCTTTCTTCTTTTCGGGTATCGTCGCCGCGTCAATCCGCAGGAAGAAGTTTTTCTCGGAACACATGACAAGCGTATCTTCTTTTTGCAGACGTTCCACAAGCAGCACCTCATCATTCTCTGCCAGTTTTGTCGCCGCAGTCTGCCGCTTGTTCACGTCAAATTCCGCACCGTCGACGAGTTTGAGCATGGACGTCCTTGTAGCGAAAAGCAGCCTTTCCCCTTTCAGATTCTCAATGCAGTCGATCATGCGGACCTCTTCCGCAGAACTGTCGAATTTGCTTACGTTGTCAAGCGGCTGCCCCTTGTCGCGGAATTTGCCGAACGGAAGATCCAAAACTTTCGCAAGATACATATTCCCCTTGTCGGTGAATATGCCGATTCGATCCATGTTCTTGCAAAGGATCACATATTTCGATTCGTCATTTGCCGCGTCAATATTACGTTCATAGGTCGCCATATCCACGCACTTCGCGTATCCGAAGCGGTCCACAAGCACGGCGACATCAATGACTTCGAGCGGCTTCTCCTCAACAACGGCAACCTCCACGTTGTCGATTTCGGTGCGCCGATCAGCCGCGTATTTCTTTTTGAAATTTTTAAGTTCCGCGATAATAACCTTTGCCATGGAGGTGCGATGCTCCAAGATATCAGTATAATCCGCAATATCCTGCATGGTTTTCTTATATTCTTCCCGCAGCGCGTCAATCTCCAGCCCGATCAGCCGGTATAGGCGCATCTGTAAGATCGCGTCCGCCTGGCGCTCCGTAAATCGCAGACTTGCCGCGTCCTTTTCGGACTGCTTGCTTTTGAATTTGATCGGCTTAGTGTTGCCGTTTACCAGACAATCCTTTGCATCGGAAATATTCTTCGCTCCGCGCAGGATCTCTATAATAAGGTCGATCACGTCGCACGCCTTGATCAACCCCTCCTGAATCTCTTTTTTATCACGGGCTTTTTCCAGGAGCGTCGTATATTTACGCTTTGCGAGTTCAAACTGAAAGTTCACATGATGACGGATGACCGGCACCAGCCCCAGCGTTTCGGGACGTCCGTCGCAGACCGCAAGCATATTGACGGAGAAAGTATCCTCCAGCCTCGTTTTCTTATATAAAAGGTTGCACAGATTCTTCACATCCGCGCCCTTTTTCACCTCAATGACAATGCGGATTCCTTCTTTCGAAGACTGGTTCGAGATGTCCGCTATATCCGTCGTCTGCTTGGATTCAACCAAATGGAATACGTCATTCAAAAATTTGCCGATATTCGCACCGATCATCGTGTACGGAATCTCGGTGATGACGATATTCGTCCGCCCGTTCTTGCCGTTTTCAATCTCCACGCGCCCCCGCAGACGGATTTTGCCGACGCCGGTCGAATAAATTGCAAGCAGTTCGTCCTGATTCGTCACAATTCCCCCGGTCGGGAAATCCGGTCCGGGGATGTATTTCATCATCTGCTGGGTGTTGATATCGGGATTTTTCATATAGGCGATCACGCCGTCAATGATCTCTCCGAGATTGTGCGGCGGAATGCTCGTTACCATGCCGACCGCGATCCCTTCCGCGCCGTTGAGCAAAAGGTTGGGAACCCTTGCGGGAAGCACGGATGGCTCCGTCTCCGTCTCGTCAAAATTCGGCACGAAATCGACGATATCCTTATCCAGATCCGCCAAAAACGCTTCCTGCGTAACCTGTTTTAACCGCGCTTCGGTATAACGCATTGCCGCCGCGCCGTCCCCTTCGATCGAACCGAAGTTCCCGTGTCCGTCGATCAGCGCCATGCCTTTTTTGAAATCCTGCGCCATGACGACAAGCGCTTCATAAATCGAACTGTCGCCGTGCGGATGGTATTTACCCATGGTATCGCCGACGATACGCGCGCACTTCCTGTGCGGCTTGTCCGGCCCGTTGTTAAGCTCGATC
>CAJOQZ010000261.1 GCA_905236585.1 uncultured Lachnospiraceae bacterium | reverse complement strand
CGTAATCAGTTTGAATGCCATTTTCGTAGCGGCATAGCGCACCTGCATCCGGCTCCCCTCGAACAGATACTGCCGGGTGACAATCTTATCGCAATATGCACAGGCGATATACACCGTACCGACCGGTGTCTCTTCGCTGCCGCCGTCAGGTCCGGCGATCCCTGTAGTCGCAATCCCGATATCGCTGCCTGCCGCTTTTTTTATCCCGTATGCCATTTCCTGTGCACACTGGGCGCTTACCGCCCCGAATTTGGCAAGCGTTGTCTCTTTTACCCCAAGAAGCCGCATCTTCGCTTCATTCGAATAGGTTACATAGCCTTCGCTAAAATACGATGAGATTCCAGGAAACGCCACAAGTTCCGACGCGATCATCCCGCCGGTGCAGGACTCCGCCGAAGCGATGGAGCGATTATATTCTGCCAAAAGCCGAACCGCGTCATTTGCCTGTCTCATATCTCGTCAGCATCCTTTAGGACATTTTTGTTTTTCGCCATATAATCCACCAGCGAGACTACCGTAAGCGCCAGCGAAATCCACATTAAGATATCCCCTGCCAGATGAAAGAAAGGATGCGGAAAATTCGCGATCATCACAATCAGCATCACCATGGTAAACGCCGTCTTAAACTTGCCCCAGTAACTCGCCGCGATGACAATCCCGTCTGTCGCCGCTATCAATCGAAAACCGGAGATGATAAACTCCCGGCTGATAATGATGATAACCACCCACGACGGCATCTGCTTCAATTCAACCAGACAGATCATTGCCGCCGATACGAGCAGTTTGTCCGCCAGCGGGTCCATAAATTTACCGAAATTCGTCACAAGATTGTATTTTCGTGCAATCTTGCCGTCGAGCATGTCGGTAAGACTTGCGATGATAAATATGAAATCCGCCGCAAGCCGCCATGTCATATCATGTGGGCGGATCAGCAGGATCGCAACAAAAAATGGAATTAAGATGACGCGAAATAATGTGAGTTTGTTCGGTAAATTCATATTTTTCTCCGAAATCCGGTTATCACCTATTCGTCTAAAACGGTTCCTATCAGGTCATATTCATTAACGCCGTCGATTACCGTCTCTATGAAACGCCCGCTGTATAGTTCATACGGACATTCCACAAATACATACCCGTCCACATCCGGCGCGTCCCTATAGGTACGCCCGATATAGACGTTATCCTCGTCCGCTACTTTTCCCTCAATGAATACGGTCTGTCTGCTTCCAATCAGTGCTTCGTTATCTTCCTCAATAAGCCGCATTTGCAAAAGCATCACATCTTCAACGCGGGCGTTTTTGGTATCTTCGTCAATCTGATCGTCAAACCCGTAAGCCGGCGTCCCTTCTTCCTGCGAATAAGCGAACGCACCGAGCCGGTCGAACCGCATCTTCTCTATAAACCGAAGCAGCGTTCGGTGCGCTTCTTCGCTTTCCCCCGGGAAACCGCAGATTACGGTCGTCCGTATTGCGATATCCGGCATTGCCGTCCGCAAAGAATGAATCACTCTCTCGATATCTTCCCTGCTTGTCCGCCTTCCCATCCGTCTAAGAATCGTATCATCCGCATGCTGGATCGGCATATCAATATAGTGGCAGACTTTCGAAAGCCGCGCCATTGCCGCGATAAGTTCCCCGTCAATCTCTTCCGGGTAGCAATACAACAGGCGAATCCAGCGCAGCCCGTCTATCTCCTGCAAACGCTCTAACAACTCGGGAAGGCTCTTCTTCCCATACAAGTCAACGCCGTACAACGTGACTTCCTGCGCAACCAGGACCAATTCCTGTACGCCGTCCGCCGCAAGCGTCTTCGCCTCTTCGATCAGCCGCTCCATCGGGATTGAGCGGTATCGTCCGCGGATGGAAGGAATCACGCAATATGTGCAGTTCTTGTCGCATCCCTCGGCAATTTTTAGATACTCATAATGTCCGCCTGTGGTTAATGTCCGTCCGGCGGAATCGTCGCACAATCCGGTCAGTTCGCGTTTTGCCCTGCCGCTTCCGGTCGCAAGAACGGATTGAATCACGGACACAATCGCATCATAGGAGTTCGTCCCAACAATCCCGTCGACTTCCGGCAAATCTTTTCGAATATCGTCCTCGAAACGCTCCGCTAAGCATCCGGCGACGATCAACGCTTTTAACCTGCCGGTTTCTTTGAGCGAGCCAAGTTCAATGATCGTATTGATGCTTTCTTCCATTGCGTCCCGAATAAAGCAGCAGGAGTTCACAACAACAACATCCGCTTGCGCCTCATCATCCGTCAGGGTAAACCCATTGCGCCGAAGAATCGAAAGCATATGCTCTGAATCGACTTTGTTCTTATCACAGCCTAAGGATACGAAAAGGACGTTTGTGACCGGCTGCTTACCTTCATGCGTTTGGTTCATTCTTCTTCATCGGCAAAGTCTGTCCTATCCTCATCTTCGAACGACTCATCCTCGACCGCCGCATCTTCGAGAGGCTCTTTTTCATCCGCTTTCTCATCAAAAACGGCTTCTTCGTCAACGTCCGCAACTTCCTCCTCGTCGAACGCTTCCTCTTCGTCGGTCGTAATGGCTTCTTCCTCTGAAGCCTCTTGTGCATGCTGCGCCGCCTCGACTTCTTTTCTCCGTTCACGGACGATCTTGTTTTTCTCTCTTAACCTGGTAAGCAAAACATGCTGCTCTTCCGATTCCTCCGCCGTAAGGAGTTTTAATTCGCCGTCATATAATTCCTCAACCGCGATGGAAAGGGGCTTTTTCCCGTATACGCTTGCATTCGTATGAAGTGGTTCCGATCCGTCGATCAACTGTCTCGCTCGTTTTGCCGTTGCACAGACAATGCTGTAGCGCGAATTGACTACCGGCTCCTCACCGATCACTACGTCGTCGTTAACGACCCTCATCAGTTCCACATAAGACGGATGTATCATTGTGCGTCTCCTTTCTTCTCGCCCGCAGACGCGAACTGTGCCAACTGCGTCTGCATATCCAGTATCGTATCGTTATTGCGTTGTATCGCGTAATGTTCACTTTGAATGATGTGGTGAACCTCCGCTACCGCGTCATCTAAGACATCATTGATAATCAAATAATCATACTGCGGCATCAGGTGGGATTCCTTTGCCGAAATCGCCAGCCTCTGACGAATCGCTTCATCATCCTCGGTGCCGCGCCCGACAAGACGCTCCTGTAAAACGGATGCCGACGGCGGCGTTACGAACAACAACAGACTGTCGGGAAACTGCTTTTTGACTTGCAGCGCACCCTGTACCTCAATCTCCAAGATGACGTCCTTGCCTTCATCGACAAGCTGCTGTACATAGGACTTCGGTGTCCCGTAGGAATTGCCGTTGAACGTCGCGTGTTCGAGAAATTCGCCGTTTTTTACCATTTTTTCAAATTCCTCAGGCGTTTTGAAAAAATATTCCCGGCCTTCCTCTTCTCCAAGGCGCATCGCACGCGTCGTCGCGGATATGGACAGATGGTACATATCCGGGTACGCATTTAAAAGATGCTTCATGATCGTGCCTTTTCCTGCACCGGAGAACCCGGACAACACCGTAATCATGCCTGTTCTACTCTTCATGCTCTTCTCGCCCTCCATCTTCGTCTCCTTCGACATCTTCGTCATGCAGTCCATGCTCTTTTTGCGCTTCGATCCTTCCTGCTATCGTTTCCGGCACTAAAGCGGACAGGACGACCTGATCGCCTTCCGTAATGATCACACCGCGGGTCCTCCGTCCCTGCGTCGCGTCAATACAAAGATCACGCTCCCTTGCTTTTTGGATCAGTCGCTTTGCCGGTGCGCTGTCCGGGAGAATAATGGCGGTGATCTTGTCGGTATTTATAATATTTCCGAAGCCGATGTTGATAAATGACAATGCGCTACTTCCTATTCCAAGTTTTGGATTTGCTCTCTTACTTTTTCATTCAATGTCTTGATGGATATCCCTACATCCGCTATGATTACGTCCGTTGACTTAGAGAGGATCGTATTCGCCTCGCGGTTCATTTCCTGCGCGAGAAAGTCCAATTTTCTCCCGACGGCGTCTTCCGTCTCTAACGTCCGAATAACTTCGTCAATGTGGCTCTTCAAGCGGACGATCTCCTCGTCAACGCAGATCTTATCGGCAAACAGCACGACTTCCGTCGCAATCCGCGTTTCGTCGATCTGCTTATTCTCGGCAAGTTCTTCGACTTTCGCGAAAAGGCGCTCCTTATAGGCTTTCACAATTTCGGGAGACTTTTTTTCGATTTCCTCTACCAGTCCCCGCATCTCGTGCATCTTCGCGACAAGATCCGTCTTTAACTTCTCGCCTTCGATCCTGCGGCTTTCGACGAATTGCTGCAGCGCAATATCGAGTGCCGGAACGACCGTATCCCATAGTTCGTTCTCATCATGCGTAGCCGATATCACTTCGAATACATCGGGAAAAGCGGCGAGTTTCGTCACCGTGATGTCGTCCGTTACGCCCAACTCTTCCGCCATGGCACGCATATTCGTCAAATAGGCGTTCGCAATCGCGGGATTGTAGCGGATTTCGTAATTCTCATCCGCCGCCTCCTCGTAGTGGATATATACATCAACTTTACCGCGACCAATGGCTTCCTTGACCCGGGTACGGATCTTCTGATCCAACGACGTGATACGCTTGGATAATTTGACGGACAGATCCAGATAGCGGTGATTGACAGATTTTATCTCGACAATGATTTTTTTTGTTCCGCTCACATATTCATGTCGACCAAAGCCGGTCATAGAACTTGGCATTGCGCTTGTTCTCCTTATACGATATAATCTACAAATGGATTGCGATAATTTACACAATCCTATGTATTGTACCAAATTACACGTCTTGCGTCAATGAAAAGGGTGAGAAAATGGCTTTCGACGGACTGACAATCAAACGGGTGGCAAACGAATTAAACCGCGAACTACACGGCGCCCGCATCAAAAAAATCGTTCAGCCGCAAAAAGAAGAACTGCTTGTTACGGTAAACCGTGAAAAGACGGCAAAACGGCTGTTTATCTCGGCAAACGCGTCTCTTCCGCTCATCTATCTGACCGAAGAGAACAAGACGGCTCCGGCGACGGCTCCGAATTTTTGCATGGTGCTGCGTAAGCATATCGGAAACGGCGTGATCTCAGAAGTCGTCCAGATCGGCAACGAACGTGTCATCCGCGTCACGATCGACCACTTGGACGAATTGGGCGATCCGGCGCAAAAATATTTATATGTGGAGATCATGGGAAAGCACTCGAACATTATTTTCACCGATGCTTCGGATAAAATTATCGACGCGATCAAGCATATCAGCGCCTTGCAGTCCTCGGTACGAGAGGTGCTGCCCGGACGGACATATTTCATTCCGTATCAGGAGGGCAAGATCGATCCATATATGGATCAAAAAGAAGATTTTACCGCGGCAGTCAAGTCGCAGAACAACTCGCTGCTTTCATTTTTATGCAGCCGCTATATGGGCGTTTCTAAAATTTCCGCGAACGAGATCGCTTACCGTGCCGGTCTCGACGCCGATTCTTCTACTGCAAGCCTGACGGATAGCGACGCGAAAATGCTATTTGCAAAGGCACAGGAGGTTCTCTACGCGGTGGCGTTGGAACGGGAAGAAAACGAAATCGTATTCGACCGCGGCATACCAAAGGAATATGCGCCGTTTCATTTAAGTATTTTTACAAACGATAGAACGGATTCGACATCGTCTTCCCACGAAGCGACGCACCATACGCACGCAAGCAATTCCCACGGCGAAGAATCCCATACTTACGCTTCCATCTCGCAACTGCTGTTTACCTTTTATTCCGAGCGCAACCGCTCCGCCAACAACAAACAACGCTCCGGCGATGTCAAGAAACTGCTGCTTACCCTTATCGACCGTACCAAAAAGAAACTTGCCATCCAAGAAAAACAATTGTCCGATACCGCAAAAATGGATCAATATATGCTCTACGGCAATTTGCTGACCGCCTATCCCTATCTTGTGGAAAGCGGCGCGTCTTCTGTCGTTCTTGAAGACTATAACACAAACGAGCCGGTTCGGATTCCGTTAGATAAGGATCTGTCCGCAACGGAAAACGCAACGCGATATTTTGAGAAATACAATAAAATGAAGCGGACGAGAAACGCTGTTGAAGAGCAAATTGTCACTTCCCGCGAGCAGGTCATACATCTTGAAAGCATTCTTGCAAATCTCGAAATCTGCGAAACGGATGCCGACCTCGAAATGATCCGACGGGAACTGTACGAATATGGTTATGTAAAAAAGAATCCCTCTGGCAAGAAAAAACGCGCCGAAAAAAGTAAACCGCTGCATTTTGTCACGGATGACGGCTTTCACATTTTTGTCGGGAAGAACAATTATCAGAACGATGAATTAACCTTCAAACTGGCAACCGGGAACGACTGGTGGTTCCATGCCAAGCAGACGCCAGGCTCCCACGTGATCGTCCGCACGGAAGGGAAAGAACTGCCCGACCGTGTTTTTGAGATCGCCGCTGCACTTGCCGGTTATTATTCTTCCGCCCGGGATACGGACAAACTTGAGATCGACTACGTGGAAAAAAAGAACGTCAAGCGAACGCCGCACACACCGCCAGGATTCGTCATTTATTATACGAATTATTCCATGACGATCCACCCCGCTCTGCCGGATGAGGTAAGGCTTTTGGATTCG
>CAJOQZ010000260.1 GCA_905236585.1 uncultured Lachnospiraceae bacterium | reverse complement strand
TCACGACGAAAGGCGTTGCCGACCAGCCCTGGGCGGGCAATCCGACGCCCCGTGTCGCGGAGACGCCGTCGGGGATGCTCAACGCGATCGGGCTGCAGAATCCGGGCGTTGATACGTTTATCGAACGGGATATCCCCTTCCTTAAAAAATACGATACGAAGATCATTGTCAACGTCTGCGGGCACAGCAAGGAAGAATATTTGAATGTTGTGCGCAAACTGGCGTGGCAGCCGGTCGATCTGCTGGAGATCAACATTTCCTGTCCGAACGTCAAGGCGGGCGGGATTACGTTCGGAACCGACGCGAGGGCGGTGGAAGACATCACGCGCTCGGTAAAAGAGGCGGCGGGACAGCCAATCATTATGAAGCTGTCTCCGAATGTCACGGATATTACCGAAATGGCAAAAGCGGCGGAAGCCGGGGGCGCAGATGGGATTTCGCTTATCAACACGATTACGGGGATGAAGATCGACGTTGAACGGCAGACGTTCGTCCTGGCAAATAAAACGGGCGGGCTGTCGGGACCGGCGATTCATCCGGTGGCGGTGCGGATGGTGTATGAATGCGCGAAGGCGGTAAGCATCCCGATCATCGGGATGGGAGGCGTCGCCGACGCTTCGGATGCGTTGGAACTGCTGCTGGCGGGAGCGACGCTTGTTTCGGTCGGAACCATGAATTTTTATGAACCGCAGACGGCGATCCGGGTCATTGACGGGATCGAGGCGTATATGGAGCGTCACGGCATAGCGGATGTGAACGACCTGATCGGTGCGGTCAGATAAGGAGATTTTTATGGAACAGTATAAAGAAGATTTCATTCATTTTATGATTGACTGCGAAGTGCTGCGGTTCGGCGATTTCGTCACGAAGAGCGGTCGGAACACGCCGTTTTTTGTGAACACCGGCTTCTACCGGACGGGCGCACAGCTGGCAAAACTCGGCGAGTATTATGCGGCGGCGGTAAAGGAGCATTTCGGAACGGATTTTGATATTCTCTTCGGACCCGCCTACAAGGGAATCCCGCTTTCGGTTGCGACGACGATCGCGCTGTCACGGGATTACGGTGCGGATGACATTTCTTACTGCGCCGACCGCAAAGAGGCAAAAGACCACGGAGAGGGCGGCAAACTGCTCGGTGCGCCCATCGGCGCCGGGGATCGGGTTTTGATCATTGAGGATGTGACGACGGCGGGGACGTCGATCCGCGAGAATTATCCGCTGATCAAGTCGCAGGCAAAGTGCGAGGTGATCGGACTTATCGTGTCGGTTGACAGACAGGAGCGCGGTACGGGGACGAAGAGCGCTTTAGAGGAACTCGCCGAAGAATTTCAAATGAAGACGACGGCGATCGTTACGATGGAAGAAGTCGTAGAATGCCTCTATAACAAGGAGTACCGAGGGAAAATCCATATCGACGACGCAAGGAAAGCACAGATCGATAGGTACTATGAAGAATACGGGGCAAGCGACTAAAGTCGATTCTGTTCGTCTATTCAAACAGCAGCAGTTGATGAAAATATTCGGAACGGTATCCGTTGTTTGCCAATCGTTCCTTTAGGAGAATTTCCCTTGTCAAATCGAAAAGAAGAGTTTTTCCTGCTGATAAAAAACGCGGTCTTCGCCGCCTACCTTGCGTTCTTAAGTTACGGGCTGTTTTTCGCAGACGGCATGGGGCGCACGGAGCGGCAGATAAAGTCCTATAATTTGGTGCCTTTTACCGAGATCAAACGCTACATCTCCTATGCGGATACCATCGGGCTTCCGATCGTGTTTTTTAATCTGCTTGGAAATGTCCTGGCATTCGTGCCGTTCGGGTTCTTGCTGCCCGCCATGTGGCCGAAGGGGGAGAAGCATCATCCGATCGCGGCAATCCTTGTGACCCTGTCGTTTTCCGTCGTTGTGGAGATTTTGCAGTTCGCGACGAAGTCCGGCATTGCGGATATTGACGACGTGATCCTGAATACGGCGGGCGGATTTTTGGGGTATATCCTGTATCTTGTGATCGAGGCGGCGCATAAAAAGAAATAGTGAGTATAAGAAAATCCCGCAGAGCGCATCTGCGGGATCATTTTATCTGGCAAGAAGTTCCATGACTTCACCGACGTACATGGTATGGGGATCTCCCTTGCTGTAATAGTCCGGCTCGATCTTCGGATCGACAAAATCCGTAAAGTTGATCTTCGTCGCGGATAATTTGCGGCAGATGATCACGAAATTCCCTTCGTCGACGAACGGCACGGAAAGGTGGCGGTTGACGGTCAGCCGGGCGCCTTGGAACTTGTCCTCCTGTCTGCCGGACACCGCACCCAGATATTGCAGGGAACGGTGGTAATGCTTTTCAAAAAACGTGATGGAGAAAAATTCGCCTTGGTCGATCAATTCTTTGGAATAGCGCGAATCGCGGACATAGACTGTCGCGACGTTCTTCCCCCAAAGGACGCCGACGCCGCCCCAGCTGATCGTCATCGTGTTGATCCTGCCGCCGGCTTCGGTCGTCAATGCCGCCCACTCCTGTCCGAATTTTACAAAAGGATTAAACTCGATCACATCGATCGGATACGGTTGAAAGGTATGCATATCATATCTCCGAAAACAAAAAACAAAAATTATCGCCTTTTATTATAATCAAATCTGCCGAAAAAGGCAAATTTAATTCCGCGATTTCTTGACACTTTGTACAAAAAATAAGATAATGAAAGACGGTTGTAACTGTTTGGGGTACCAAAACAGTCGGACAGGTTTTGTGGAAAACGAAAAGTTTGGAGGCAAAATATGGAAATCAGAATTGAAAAAACGACGCACCCGAAAGAAAAGCCGGATCAGAAAAATTTAGGATTCGGCAAGTATATGACAGATCATATGTTTATGGTGGACTGGCATAAGGACGAGGGCTGGTCGAATGCGCGGATCGTGCCGTATGCGCCGCTCGAACTCGACCCGGCGTGCGTGGTTTTGCATTATGCGCAGGAGACGTTTGAGGGCTTGAAGGCGTACCGCACGGCGGAAGGCAAGATCCAGTTGTTCCGTCCGGAGATGAATGCGAAGCGGATGCAGCGCTCGAATGAGAGACTGTGCATGCCGACGCTTCCGGTGGAGGATTTCGTCCAGGCGGTCAAGGCTTTGGTAAAAGTTGAGGAAGACTGGGTTCCGAGCGAGCCGGATACTTCGCTGTATATCCGTCCGTATATGTTCTCGACGGAGGCGTCCTTGGGCGTTCATATGGCGGCGGCATATACGTTTATCATCATCTGCTGTCCGGTCGGCGCATATTATCCGACGGGGCTTGATCCGGTGAAGATTCTCGTTGAGGACGAACTGGTACGAGCGGTAAAGGGCGGCACGGGCTTCACCAAATGCGGCGGCAACTATGCGGGCAGCATTTTAGGACAGGTCAAGGCGGAAAAACTCGGCTACACCCAGGTGCTTTGGCTCGACGGCGAGGAGCGCAAATACGTTGAGGAAGTCGGCACGATGAACATTATGTTCAAAATTGCCGGGGAGATCTATACGGCGCCCATCGACAACGGAACCGTACTGGCGGGGGTGACAAGAGACTCCATGATCACGCTGCTCAGGGACTGGGGCTATACGGTGCATGAAGAGAAACTTGCCGTAGATACGCTGATGAAGGCAGGACATGACGGCACCTTGGAGGAAGTCTTCGGCACAGGCACGGCGGCGGTCATCTCTCCGGTCGGCGAGCTTCGCTATAAGGACGACGAAGTTGTGATCGGCGATTTCAAGACCGGCGAACTGACGCAGAAACTATATGACACCTTGACCGGCATCCAGTGGGGAAGGATCGAGGATACCTACGGGTGGACGGTTACTATCTGAAGATATCGAGGCGTATCTTCAGAACAGCACGAAGCGTTTACCGCTGAGTGCGTGCCTTACACATGAATTACATGCATCGGACGCTCTTTCAATGTGCTTTAAGCATTGCGTCCGATGCGGTAACTGTTCGGGCATCTGAACAGTTTTAATTCCCGAATGCCCCATGCAAGCATGGACATTCGGAATTACCCTTTTTTACATTTCTCTCTTTACAGCAAAATACAACCTCTTGCAAGGTTGTATTTCAAAAAGGGGGGTTATATAAATATATAAAGGGGAAATGACTTTGGGGGACTTTTATGGGGGATGTCCCTCAAGTCTTTTGTATTATAAGCCCGGGCAACTTGAAAAACAATGGCGAAAAATTACAAATCGCATAATTAAATCCGCCATTATTTGTAAAAAATTCACAAATACACGAATATGAACACACGATCGGATATTCTCGACAACAAAATATTGCAGGATCTGCAGGATTCCTACGTTTCGACCCTGCCGGTTTACGCGTACTGCTATGGACGGCCCTTTGAGCGGATGACCGAATTTTCCGCGGATGAGGGGCTGGAGGCGTTTTTCGACCTGCATCTGTCGGAGGACGCGAAAAAGATTTTGGTCGCTTCTTTTTCCGACGGGGATGCGGAGAACGTGATCGCGGCGGAGGCGGATGTGCCGTATGTGGCGGTCTGCGGGGTTGCGATCCGCGATACGTCGAAAAGGGCGCTCGGCGCGTGGATATTTGCCGCGGTCTGCATGGAGCGCATCCCGGAGGGCGTAGACCTGCCGGAAGGAATCGCCTGTACGACGGGAGCGGAGTTCGAGCATATCATCGCCCTGATTGCGAAGACGTCGGGAATGTACTTTGCAGCGCATACAAAAAGCATTACGGCGGATGAAAAACTTTCCGTCGTTACCTCGACCGAAGAAGAACTTGCCGACGAAAAGCGGCGCAATGACGCACTCGGGGACATGTTAAAACTGCTGGAGGATCAGAGCGAGTTCGGCGTTATCGTATCCGATATTCTTCAAATTGCGGGGAATTTTTTAAGCCTTTCGGATGCGCTTCTGCTGCGGTTGGACAGCGAAGCCGACGACGTGGATGTGATCAGCGACTTTTCGGCGGATGAAAACGATTCCGTCATCGGACGGTTTCTTAAGATGAGCCGGAGCGAAATCCCGTTTTTGACCGACCGGGAATATACGGTTTCCTCCGATTCGATCATGCCGGACAGTTTCCGGGATTTTTTCCGCAAATACGGGATTACGGCGGGCGTTTTCCTGCCGCTTGCGGTCGAGGACGCGGCGCCGATGTATCTGTGCTTTATCATGCGCCACGAATCCCGCAAATGGAAGATCAGGGAACTTACCTTTTTGAATGAAGTCAAATTCGTCGTGCGCACGATCCTGTCGGCGCGCATGACGCAGAACTCCTTGGCGTCCGCCTACGCGACGATCGACGAGGTGTTGGAAAGCGGCGCGTACGGTCTTGTCGTCCGCGTGCCCGGAGGAGAGGACGACGTCTATTCGAACGAGCGTTTCGGGACGTTCATATCCGACCCGAAGGACCGGCAGAATTTCCGGGACGCGATGGAGGACCTGTTCAAAAAGGATGCCGCGGAGGGCGGTTTTTACGCAGATGTGGCAAAACGCTGGTTCAAAGTTTTTATTGGACGCGTTCGATGGATGGACGGGCGCGACGTGCGGATGGTAACGCTTTACGATATCACCGATACGAAGCGTTATGAGCAGAAGATCGAAGAACAGGCGAAGACGGACTATCTGACCGGGCTGTACAACCGGCAGCAGTTTGAGCGTGACTTGTCGGTTGCGGTCAAGGATGCGCTGCGCAGCGGCGATCAGGGCAGTTTTTTATATATCAACCTCGACGATTTCAAGGATGTAAACGGCGAATACGGACATAGTTTTGGCGACGCGCTCTTAAAAGAAGCGGCAAAGGCTCTAGAGAGCATCTGCAAGGCGAAGGCGACGTGCTACCGGATCGGCGGAGATGAGTTCGGCGTGCTGCTTCCGTTCTATGAGAATGCCCTCCTGCACAAACTCGTCGGAACGATCCAGCGGCGGTTTGAGCAGTCCTGGAGTTTGAACGGTGAGGAGTATTCCTGTAACATGTCCATGGGCGTGGTCTGTTTTCCAAAAGACGGCGCGGATATCGAGACGCTGATGCGGAATGCGGATATTGCGCTGGATGCGGCAAAGGAACAGGCGCCGGGCAAGGTGGAATGGTATTCGGATCGTGACGACGCATCCGAAAAAAGGCGGCTGGCTTTAGAAAAAGCGCTTCGCGGTTCGGCGGATGCCGGGGCAAAGGAATTTGCGGCGGATTATGAGCCGCTGATTCAAAAGGATGAAAACGGCGGCGAACGCTGCATCGGGGCAAAAGCGCATATCTCCTGGGATGCAAAGGCGTTCGGCGTTGCGGCGCAGAGGTACGAGGTTCTTCAGGCGGCGGATTACCTTGGGCTTCGGACGGCGCTGGATAAGCGGCTGATTAGGGAGGCGTGCCGGCACTGCCGGTATTGGAACGATTTCGGGCTGCCGGAGTACCGCATTTATATCGAACTTTCCGAAGCGTTTTTGCTGGAAGCGGATGCGCCGCAGATAGTGAATGCGATTTTGGAAGAAACGGGAATCCGCACGGCAAGCGTAGTGCTTATTGTTGCTCATTCCGCGACGCTGCGGGATGAGGCGCGTATGGAAAAAACGGTCGCTCTATTAAGGCAGCAGGAGATCGCCGTCCTTTTTGGGGATGAAAAAAATGCAATAGAGCCGATGCTGTCGGGGAGTGTTCTTACGGCGGATGAGTTTGAGGAGAGGTATATGGAATAAGAATTAATTCGCATAGATTTGTTGTTATTTTGGGTGAATTGTGATAAAATATGTCTGGTTTTCAAAGAAAGGGGCTTGACAACCATGCAGAGTAGTAAAGTGTACCCTTTGTCAAGGACATTTTTTCAAAGCAGTAAAGTAAAATGTCGAAGACTATATGTTGAGGTGTTCTTTCTTTGTATCCGACCTCTGTATGAAGTTGTATATGATAAACCGGCAGGAAT
>CAJOQZ010000259.1 GCA_905236585.1 uncultured Lachnospiraceae bacterium | reverse complement strand
GGTTGCGACAGTGACGGGTCTTGTGGCAAAAGAGGAAGTCGTCGGTACGTTCGGCGTATTGTATAATTACGACGAAGAGGCTGCAGGTGAGGAATTGGGCGAAGAAGGCGAAGGAATCTGGAGCCGGGTCGCTTTGGACTTCACACCGATTGCGGCGTTTGCGTTCATGGTATTCAACCTGTTGTGCGCACCGTGCTTCGCGGCGATCGGGGCGATTAAACGCGAAATGAACAACGCAAAATGGACATGGGCGGCAATCGGCTACATGACGGCGTGGGCGTACGTGCTTGCCTTGATCGTCTACAATGTCGGAGGATTGATCGTTGGGGAAGTGGCGTTCGGCATCGGAACGGTAGCGGGTCTGGCGGCGCTCGTCGGACTGCTTTACCTGATCTTCCGTCCGGGGTACCGCCCGGATGCAGCGATTCGGACGCTTACGAGCGTGGATGCCGCCGCTTAAAATAAGGAGAGAAAAGATGTCTGCTATTCTTGGAAACATAATTGCATTTTTGGCGGTTGCCGCCTTCGTTGGAGCGGCGCTTCGCACCATCATCCGCAACGCAAAAGGCGGCGGGTGCGGCTGCGGCGGCTGTACCGGAGGACCGGGCTGCCCGCATTGTGCAAGCAAAGAGAAAGAATCATGACAGCCCGAAGGCAAGTCCGATCAGGCGTACTAAAAGCGCGGCGATCCAGGCAATGACGCATTGCCAGAGGACTAAGAGAAGCGCCCACCTGCCGCCGAGTTCCCGCTTTACCGAAGCGATCGCGGCGACGCAGGGCGTATAAAGCAAAGAAAATACAAGCAGCGAAGCCGATGCAAGCGATGAGAGCGCCGTTTCTACCGAGCCGCCGAACAGAACTTCGAGGGTGGAGACGACGCTTTCTTTTGCCATAAATCCGCTGACTAAGGATGTGACGACGCGCCAGTCATTTAGCCCGATGGGTGCAAAAAGCGGAGCGAACAGGTTCGAGATCGTGGCAAGAATGCTCTCGCCGGTGTCAGAGACTATGTTAAAATGCAAGTCGAAATGTTCGAAGATCCATACCGCAATCGTTGCGATCAGGATGAC
The DNA here is from genome assembly GCA_905236585.1 of uncultured Lachnospiraceae bacterium. Taxonomy (GTDB): domain Bacteria; phylum Bacillota; class Clostridia; order Lachnospirales; family Lachnospiraceae; genus RGIG4930. The sequence goes on along the minus strand of CAJOQZ010000259.1, from coordinate 7,235 downwards.
CGAGAATGCCCGCTGTAAAAAGTCCTTCGCTTTTTCCCAGAGCAGCTGCGCGACGTTCCTTGCGCCGGGCATCCGGTAATTCGGCAGTTCCATGACAAAAGGAACTGCTTCGCCGGAAAAAAGCGTTCCCTTGAACAGATAGGCGATCAGGATGCCGACAACGATCCCTAAGACATAAAGACCCGTGATAATCAGTCCGCCCCGCCCCGGGAAAAATGCGCTGACAAAAAACGCGTAGATCGGAACTTTTGCGGAGCAGCTCATAAACGGCGTAAGAAGGATCGTCATTTTCCGGTCGCGCTCGCTCGGCAGCGTCCGCGTCGACATGACGGCGGGAACGGTGCAGCCGAAGCCGATCAGAAGCGGAACGATCGAACGTCCCGATAGCCCGATATGCCGCAGCAGTTTGTCCATGAAAAAGGCAACACGGGCAATATAGCCGCTGTCTTCGAGAATCGACAAAAAGAAAAAGAGCGTGACGATGATCGGCAGGAAGGATAGGACGCTGCCGACGCCTGCGAAGATTCCCTCAACGATCAGTCCATGCAGAACTACGTTTACACCGACGGAAGACATGGCGTCGGCGACTGCCGTAGTAAAGGCGTCCACGCCGATTTCGAGAAGTTCCTGCAGCCATGCGCCGATGACGTTGAATGTTAAGAAAAAGACAAGCCCCATGATGCCGATAAAGCAGGGGATCGCCGTATATTTTCCGGTGAGGATGCGGTCAATGCGTTCGCTTCGGATGCGCTCCTTGCTTTCGTGCGGCTTATGAACGGTCGCCGAGGCGATTTTCGTGATAAAAGAAAACCGCATGTCTGCGATCGCGGCGCTTCGGTCGAGTCCGCGTTCAGCCTCCATCTGTTTTACCAGATGCTCCACGGTTTCCTTTTCGTTCGGATCGAGGGATAAACGCTCTAAAATCAGATCGTCGCCTTCAATGATCTTGGTCGCGCAAAAACGAAGCGGCAGTCCGGCACGCAAGGCGTGGTCTTCTATGATGTGGCTGACCGCGTGGATGCAGCGGTGGACGGCGCCGCCGGCGTCCTGCTCATCGCAGAAATCCTGCCGTCCGGGACGCTCCTGATAATGGGCGACGTGGAGGGCGTGGTCGACAAGTTCGTCGACGCCCTCGTTTTTAGCGGCGGAGATTGGGATGACCGGTGCGCCGAGTTGGTTCTCGAGGCGGTTGATGTCGATCGTTCCGCCGTTTTGGCGCACTTCGTCCATCATGTTAAGCGCAATGACCATCGGAATGTTCATTTCAAGGAGCTGCATGGTAAGATACAGGTTGCGCTCGATATTGGTCGCATCCACAATGTTGATGATTCCATGGGGATGCTCTTCCAAAACGAAATTCCGGGAAACGATCTCTTCGGAAGAATAGGGCGACATCGAATAAATGCCGGGCAGGTCGGTAATCTGGGTGTGTTTGTGCCCGCGGATTGCACCGTCTTTGCGGTCGACGGTAACGCCGGGAAAGTTGCCGACATGCTGATTGGCGCCGGTCAACTGGTTAAAAAGCGTGGTCTTGCCGCTGTTCTGGTTGCCGACTAAGGCAAAGGTCAATATGGTTTTGTCCGGGAGCGGATCGCCGCTTCCTTTTGCGTGATATTTGCCTCCTTCACCGAGTCCCGGGTGCGCGATCGGTTTTTGTGCGGCATGCGGCATTTCGACTGATGCGGCGGAAAGCGGTTCCACTTCAATCTGGTCGGCGTCCGCCAGGCGAAGGGTCAGTTCATAACCGTGGAGCATGATCTCCATCGGATCGCCCATGGGGGCGTACTTTATCACGGTCACCTCGGTGCCGGGGATCACGCCCATATCTAAAAAATGCTGCCGCAGATCGCCGAAGCCGCCGACGGAGCGGATGATCGCAGATTCCTGAATGCCGATTTCTTTTAATGTCATGATATCTTTCCTTTAATAGCGATTCCGGGGCGAACCCCCATTTTCCATGTGTTATGTAATTCTAACAGAGTTTGATGTTAGCCGCAAGACAACAAACGTTTGGAACAAAGAATCTTAAGTGTGAGATTAAGGCGTTTTTGCCGTCGAACACTTAAGATTTGTTTGTTCCAAGGGCAAGATCGGATGATAATGGATTTTCGTGTGCGTCTGCCGAAGCGGTTGCAGATTATCTATTGACAGTAAGGGAATACTGGAATAAGGTAATGATTGCGGGATTACTGTTTTCATACGGCGTTAGAAAGAGGAAATGATTATGGCTCAGGTGGTTATCGGCATTCAATGTATCAGCATCCTTGTTCTGTTCGCGGAGTGCTGGGTGGTTTTTAAGGAGTGGAAAAGTGCGCTGCATTCCTATCTGTTTTTAAGCTGCGTTGCTACGCTTGTCAATAACGTCGGCTATCTGTTTGAAATGTTAAGCCGCAGTGAAGAGGCGTATATTACGGCACTGAAACTCTCCTATCTCGGGAGGGTGTGGATTTCTTACGCGCTTTTGCTGTTTATTGTCGAACTGGTCGGGAAAAAAGCGTCCAGGGTGCGGACGGCGTTCTTAGGTCTTTTGAATATAGCGTTCTATCTATCTGTTGTAACGACCGAATATACCGGTCTATATTATCGGAACATGGATTTTTCCCTGAACTGCGGATTTCCGGATTTTTCGCATGACGACGGCGTATGCCATCATCTTTTTATGGCGCTTCAGATTTTATATATCTGCCTTGGATTGGTGATGCTCTTTGAGGCACTGAAAAAAGAAAGGCATGAGGCTGCAAGGAAACGGATTTTCGTCGTGCTCCTTGCGATTCTGATGGAGAGCGCCTTTTATTTGATGCAGATGTTCGTTTGGTCGCCGCTTGTCGAAGTATATGATGTGACGATGCTGGGGTATCCGATCGGAACCGTTTTTATGCTGATTGCCATTTTCCGGTATGACCTGTTGGATACGCGGGCGATTGCAATGGAGTATGTAATCGATGAACTCGATGAACTGTCCGATGGGATCATTGCAACCGATCCGCAGGGGGAAGTGATTTACTATAATAAGCCGACGCTTGCCATTTTCCCCGACTTAAAAACTGACGCGCAGGATGTTGTAAAACGGATTCAACAGGCGATCGGGGCGGATGAACCGGTGGTGCGAAATGAGAGAATCTATACGCCGCAAAAGAACGCCCTCTACCACAACGGCAAGGAGGCGGGGACGGTCTATGCCCTGATTGACGATACCGAACATTACCGGTACATGGAAGAGTTGAAAGAGCAAAAACAGATCGCGGATGATGCGAACAAGGCAAAATCCGTGTTTTTGTCAAATATGTCCCATGAGATCCGCACCCCGATCAACGCGGTCTTGGGGATGGACGAGATGATCTTGCGGGAGAGCGAGGAAGAGGATACGCTTGTTTATGCAGGCAATATTCAGACGGCGGGAACGACGCTTTTGTCCCTGATTAACGACATTTTAGATCTGTCCAAGATCGAGGCGGGGAAAATGGATATCATCCCGGTCGACTATGCGCTGGCGCCGATGCTTAAGGACCTTGTCAATATGATCGCGCCGCGGGCGGAGGCAAAGGGGCTTTTGCTTCACCTTTCGGTGGACGAAAATCTGCCGGAAAAACTGCACGGAGATGAGATCCGTATCAAGCAGATCATTACGAATATCCTTACGAACGCGGTCAAATATACGGAAAGCGGAAGCGTTACGCTGGCGGTGTCGTATGAGAAAAAAGACGCCGAAACGATTGCGCTGTCCGTTCGTGTGACGGATACGGGAATCGGAATCAAAGAAGAGGATATCCAAAAACTGTTTTCCCCGTATGAGAGGATCGAGGAGGAGCGCAATCGCTCGATCGAGGGCACGGGATTGGGGATGAACATTACAAAGCAGCTGCTTTCCATGATGGACAGCCGCCTTACGGTCGAAAGCGTATATGGAGAAGGATCGACCTTTTCCTTTGCGATTGCACAAGGCGTCGTATCGTGGGAGAGAATCGGCGATTTTAGCGAGGAACTTAAGAAAGCAAGATCTGTGCGCAAACGCTATCGGGAGAGTTTTACCGCGCCAGAGGGGCGCATCCTTGTGGTGGATGATACGCCGATGAATTTAACGGTCATCCAGGGGCTTTTGAAGCGGACGAGGCTTGTCGTCACCACGGCGGAAAAAGGAGAAGAGGCAATCCGGCTTGCGAAGGAGAAGGATTTTGACGTCATCTTTCTCGACCATCTGATGCCGGACATGGACGGAGTGGAGACGCTTTATCATTTGAAAAAAGAAACGCCTGCAGGGACGAAGAAAACGCCGGTGATCTGCCTGACGGCAAACGCGGTATCGGGGGCAAAAGAGGAATATCTGGCGGCGGGATTTACCGATTATCTGACGAAGCCGATCGTATCGGAACAGTTGGAGAAAATGCTCATCCGCTATCTGCCGCCCGAGAAGGTGACGCTGACGGAGGATGCACCGCAGGAACAGGCGGGAGAGGCCGGAAAGGGGCTGCCGCCTGAGGTGATGCGGCTTACCGGCGTTGACGTATCAAGCGGCGTCATAAACTGCGGCTCGGTGGATAACTATATGGCGGCGCTTAAAAGTACGGCGGGGACGATTGCGGATACGATCGCTTTGGTGGAGCAGACAAAAGATGCGGGGGACTGGGCGAATTTTACGATCAAGGTGCATGCCATAAAAAGTTCCATGCGCATCATCGGGGCATCCGGGCTCTCGACGCTGGCGGAAGGACTCGAAGCGGCGGGGAACGCGCAGGATACGAACCGTATCGAAAAAGACGCGCCGGAACTGCTTGTAAGAATGCGCAGGATTTCGGAGGAACTGGCGGAGATATTTAGCGATAAAAAGGAGGAGGACTTGCCGCTGATCGAGGCGGATAAATTGGAGGACGCATATGCCGCGATTGCGGAGTTTGTACAGGCGTTCGACTGGGACAGCATCGACTTTATTATTGAGTCGCTTTCGGCGTACCGGATGCCGGAGGAGGAGAAAGAGAGATTTGCAAGGCTAAAGGCGGCTGCAGCTAACTTAGAGGCGGAAGAGGTGAGAAACATCTTAGAAGGGTGAGTGTGTGAAGATAAAGATAAATCACCGCTCATCCCCGAAACTGTCTCTCACGGGCGAGACAACGCCCTTAGAGAGACAGTTCCGGGATTCGCTGGGAACCGGACACCGCTAAGGCAAAAGATTATTCACACAAAGGACGATGCTTTGTCCGTGGGAGACAGTTCCGGGATTCGCTGGAATCCATGCACCAGTGAGGCAAAAGATTTTTCTCGCAAAGGACGTTGTCTCGTCCGTGTGAGACAGTTCCGGGATTCGCTGGAGACCATGCACCAGTGAGGCAAAAGATTTTTCTCACAAAGGACGTTGTCTCGTCCGTGTGAGAAAAATTTTTGACGAACGGTAACATTCCAATTACACCAACTAACCACTTGCGCACAAGAATCAACCGCTTACGCAAGATTTATTGAAACGGAAACCAAAAATTGATACATTAAAGGGTAATCATCGCGACCATCGAAGGGGGATGGGAAGGAGAAACACAAGATGTCGGAATTTCTGGATCTGAAACTGATCATCGAAGCAGATTGCCCAAAACTTACCGTTTGCATCAAAAACAACGAAAGAAATGACGATGTGGAAGGGCTGATCGCCGCCATACGCACGTATGCCGACGGGAAAGCACCGATGCTGCAGGGGTATTTCGGGGAAAGCATGGTGATGCTTTCGCAGAGGGAGATTGTACGATTTTTTATGGACGGTCGAAAAGTAATAGCGGAGACGTCCGACCGTGCCTATGTGATCAAAAAAACATTAAAGGAAGTGGAAGAAGATATTGTCGGAAACGGATTTGTGCGGATATCCAAGTCGGAAGTCGTCAATTTGGATAAAGTAAAGCATTTCGACTTTTCCTTATCGGGAACGATCGGTTTGGAGTTGGAAAACGGCGCATGCACCTATGTTTCCCGCAGACGGATAAAGGATGTAAAGGAAGCGTTGGACGGGGGGACAGATCATGAATCTTAAGGAAAAGTTTGCATTTCTCTTTGTAACAGGGTTCTCCATCGGTCTTTTAATCATGGTTTTTGTGGTTTCCTTTGTGCTTTCGCCGGAGGAACTGGCGGGAGAGCAGTCGCTTTTGCCGATGCATTTCATCTGTTCGGGGCTGTACGGAGCGATCTGCTTTAGCGGAACAATATGCTATGACATCGAAAAATGGAGCCTGCTTCGGGCGACGGTTACGCATTTTGCAGTTGTATTCTTAAGTTTTTTGTTTGTTAACGGAACGCTGAAGTGGTATCCGGCGGAAATCTTGCTTCCCGTGCTGGCGATGATGGCGGCGGGTTACGCATTTATCTGGATTATCATGTATGCCGTATGGAAGGCGAAGGTTGAAAACCTGAATCGGGAATTGGAAAAAAAGCGTTTTTTGCTGAAAAAAACCGATTACGCCTGACGAAATGTTCATAGCGCTGCAAAAGGAAAAAGGATATTTTTGATCAGCGGCTTCACATCAAAGAGGGGGAGATGGTTTTGAAAAAGAAGATCATTAACGTAAGTCTTGCCATTGCAATGGCATTTATACTCGCTGCATGTGGGGGAGCGCAGGGCGTATCCGACGGGCAGGATGTCGAAGATGCCGGGGCTGTGGCTGCGGAGGGCACGGCAGACGAAACGTCGGAATCAAAAGACGACGGCAGCGATTACCGGATCGGAATCGTTACGGGATCGTTTGCGCAGTCGGAGGACGACCGGCGCGGCGCGGAGGCGTTTCGGGAAAAATACGGGGAGGATATGGTTACGCTTGCCATCTATCCCGATAACTTCACGGAAGAGTATGATGTTACGGTAGAGACGATTGTAAATCTTGCCGAAGACCCAAGGATGAAGGTCATTATCGTCAATCAGGCGGTGGAAGGGACGGCGGAGGCATTCCGCCAGATCAAGGCAATGCGTCCCGACATCATCTGCATTGCCGGGGAGGCATATGAGGATTTTTCGGATATCGGACCGGTGGCGGATCTCGTCGTCAGCTGCGATTTTGTAAGCCGCGGATATCTTTTGATACGGACGGCAAGCGAACTTGGCTGCGATACTTTCGTACATATTTCTTTTCCCCGCCACCTGTCGTATGAAACGATTGCAAGGCGGGTGGAGATCATGAAGGCGGCATGCGACGAATTTGGCATCCGCTTTGTGATGGAGGAAGCACTCGACCCCACGACGGATGTGGGCGTGCCGGGGGCGCAGGAAT
>CAJOQZ010000258.1 GCA_905236585.1 uncultured Lachnospiraceae bacterium | reverse complement strand
TTGCGGCGGCGCTCAAAAACGGCTTGATTATATTATCCGCCGGAGGCAACGTGCTTCGCTTCCTTCCGCCGCTTGTAATAGAAAAAGCGGATATCGACCGAATGTGCGAAACATTAGACGGTGTGCTGAAAGAACTGTAAAAAAGATATGGCGGCAAGGACATATGCCGCCTTTTTGGTTACGGACTGCATCGCTGCTTTGCAACGGGCGTATACTGTAACCAATATTTTTTTATTACACCTCTTGTTAAAATGTTAAAATTTCGTTACAATAGAATCAGATTTCGAATAGCGCAGACTCCTTTTTCTTAAAAAACGAGCAGCTGTTTAGATGGCAGGACGGCTGCAAAAGGAGTCCTTTATGAAAAAAAGCAGGGTTGCCTTCTTTATTATTTTTGGAATCTCGGTGTTCTTGTTTTCCGGCTGCGGGGATGCGTCCTATTTGCAGACGAAGGCGCAGACGGTAGATTCTGTGGATGCGGGCGGTTTGGAGTCCGAGCCGAATACCGCACAAGAAGAGCCGGAGGATGCCGCAGACGCAACGATTTTCGTGCAGGTTTCCGGCGCCGTATTACGACCGGGGGTCTATGAACTTCCTTCGGAAAGCCGGATATTTGAGGCGATCGAGCAGGCGGGCGGACTGACGGACGAGGCGGATGATGCCGATCTGAATCAGGCGGGTTTTGCCGCGGACGGACAGAGAATCCACGTTCCGACGAAAGAGGAGCGAATGGCAGACGAAGAGGCGGAAGCGGACGACGGCAAGATCAACATCAACACCGCAAGCGAAGCCGAACTGATGACATTATCCGGGATCGGGGCGTCCAAGGCGGCGTCGATTGTTCGATATCGCGAATCGCACGGCGGGTTTGCCTCGATTGAGGATATCATGAACGTCGAGGGCATCAAAGAGGGTACATACAATAAAATTTGCGATCAGATCAAGATATAAAAGGGGTAGGGGTTTAGAACATGGCAAAGAGGATCTTAGTTGCGGACGACGAAAAATTGATCATCAAGGGCATCCGTTTCTCTTTGGAGCAGGAAGAGATGGAAGTGACCTGCGCCTATGACGGCGAGGAGGCGTTGGCGCTTGCGGAAGCCGAGAATTTCGATATTATCCTTTTGGACATTATGATGCCGAAAATGGACGGTTTGGAAGTGTGCCAGAGGATTCGTGAGTTTTCGAATGTGCCGATCATCATGCTCACCGCCAAAGGCGAGGACATGGACAAGATCATGGGACTTGAATACGGCGCGGATGATTATATTACCAAGCCGTTCAACATCTTAGAGGTCAAGGCGCGCATCAAAGCAATCCTTCGCCGTGTGCCGCAGCAGGCGGCGCCGTCCGAGCAGCTGCCGGAGTCCGTTATCGAGAGCGGGGACATTTTGCTTGATACAGACAGCAGAAGTCTGAAGATCAAGGATCATGCAATCAATTTGACGTCCAAGGAATTTGATATGCTTCAGTTTTTGGTGATGAATCCCGAGAAAGTCTACAACCGCGACGCACTTTTGACAACGATCTGGGGGGATGACTATCCCGGCGACGCCCGTACCGTTGACGTGCATATCCGCCGTCTGCGGGAGAAGATCGAGCCGAATCCGTCCGAGCCGCGTTATGTCCATACCAAGTGGGGCGTTGGGTATTATTACCAGCCGTAAAGCATAGGTTCTCATGGATTTCATTCGCCGCATTCCGTCGTTATTTTCAGGGTTGAGAATCCGTCTGTGTGTGTTGATTATTCTTGCCGCGGTTTTGCCGTGTGCGTTTCTTTCGATGTCTTTTTTATCGTTTATTCGCTATCAGATGTGGGAAAACGACGCAATCCGTTTGACCGCACAGGCGCAGATCGTTACTAACGACCTGATCTCGTCGGGCTACATTCGAGGGAACCATTCCGATACCATAGACACCGAACTGATCACTCTTTCGAACAGTTATTCCGGGCGTATCATGGTGATGGATCGGGGACTTAAGATCATTAAGGATACCTATGACATGCATGAGGGGCGTATCCTGATCTACGAACCCGCGGTTCGTTCCCTTTCCAATTCCACAGAAACGTATTATGATGAGAAAAATGCCTACCTGATCCTTACGGTGCCGATCATTGCGTATGATGAGCCGGAAGAAGTCTTAGGCGTTCTTCTGATCACCAAATCTACTGACGATATTATGCGGAGCATGGATTATTTCTGGTCGCTGGCGGTGATCATCAATCTTTCGGTTGCGGCGGCGGCAATCGCCTGTGGGATTTTGCTTTCCTCGCGGATCGTCCGCCCATTTGAGCGGATCGCGAGTGGGATTTCCGATATTACCAAAGGAATCAAGCAGGATCGTTTGCAGGTGAATGATTATACGGAGACGCGGCGGATCAGCGAGAATTTTGACGCGTTCCATGAGCAGATGAAGGTCGTCGACGATTCGCGTTCGGAGTTCGTGTCCAATGTGTCGCATGAATTAAAGACGCCGCTCACATCCATGAAGGTGCTGGCGGATTCGATCAACGCCATGGGCGACGGTGCGCCGATTGAGATGTACCGGGAGTTTATGACGGATATTACAAGCGAGATCGATCACGAGAATGACATCATTAACGAACTCCTGTCGCTTGTCAGGCTCGATAGGGCGAAGGGGGAACTGTCGATTGCTCCGGTCAACATGAATGAACTGTTGGAGATTTTGTTAAAACGCCTGCAGCCCATCGCCGCCATGCAGAAGGTCGAACTTGTACTGGAAAGTTTCCGCCCCGTCACGGCGGAGGTGGATGAGATCCAGTTTTCGCTCGCGCTCATGAACTTGATCGAGAATGCGATCAAATACAACAACGAGGGCGGATGGGTGCATGTGTCCTTAAATTCGGATCACCGGTACTGCTATATCCGGGTGGAGGATAACGGTATGGGAATCCCGGAGGACTCGCTGGATCGGATTTTCGAACGGTTCTACCGCGCCGACAAATCGCACTCGCGAGAGATTGCCGGAACGGGGCTGGGGCTTGCCATCACGCATGAGGCGATCGTTTTGCACCACGGCGAGATCCGCGTATCTTCCATGGTAGGGGAGGGCACTACATTCGATGTGCGGCTGCCGCTGAAATACATCAAGGAGACGGTGTAGCATGTTTGGACGAAAAAGAAAAAACGCGATCATTCTTCCGGCACCGGAGCGACTGCCGATCAAAATGGGTCAAAAGAAAAAAGCGTTACGTAAAATTTCTGCCGTCCTCTCTGTTGTCGGGTTGCTTTTGCTTGCCGGTTGTTCCGGTCAGACGATTCTGCCGAACGCGGACTTTTATCTGTACTATCTGGATAACGAGGGCGTTGCCCTGCGCCAGAAAGCAGCGACGCTTGCAAGCGAAGGAACGAACGGTCAGATTGAAGAGGTCTTGCGGCGGCTTGCCGACCCGGATGAGGCGGGGGACAACAGCACTGCGATCCCGGAAGGGATAGAAGTCCTATCCTATGATATGAAGGACGGCATCCTTGCGCTGCATTTTTCCGCGCCCTATAAAGATATTCCATCCGCATCGGAAGTGATGCTGCGGGCGGCTCTTGTAAAAACGCTGATGCAGATTGACGACGTCAATGCGGTACAGTTTTACGTGGAAGACAAGCCGCTTACGGATGCCGCGGGGAATGAACTCGGTGCGCAGAATGACGAGACGTTTTTGACAAGTTTCGGAGAGGAAACGGACGATATCGAAAGCGACCGTTTTACGCTGTATTATGTTTCGCAAAAAGGGGATAAATTAGTCCGCGTCGAAACGAGAATCTATTACAACAGCAATACCGCGCTTGAGAATCTGGTGCTGGAGCATCTGGCGCAAGATCCTGAGATCAAGGGGGCGCAGGCGGCGATCGCCGACGGCGTAAGGGTTCTTGATGTATCGGTAAGCGACGGGATCTGCTATGTGGATTTAGACGCCAATTTTTTAAGCCAGACGACGGGCATGTCAACACAGGCGGCAATTTATGCGATTGTGGATTCTCTTGCCCAGCTGCCCGATATCGACAAGGTGCAGATCTTAATCAACAACGAAGAAAATGCCGTGGTGGATTCCAATTCGTTCAGCGGTCTGTATGAGCCGGATTATTCATTGGTATTAAAGTAGGTTAAACGACGCCTGTTTTTTAAGAAAACGGGCAGGTGCATTTCACATAAAAAAGGTGTGCTATGGAAAAGCGGATATTGCCGCAGTTTGCGGTAATGATGCTTTTCGGCGTACTGTATTCGTACTATCTTTCCGTTATGTTTTTCGCCGCCGGCATGATCTTTGCCGGTTGGTTTTTCCATTGTTTTTGTAAAAATCGCTGTATACGTTGCGGGGGCTTTTTTGTTGCGCTGCTATGCGGGGCTTTTTTTGCCGGTGCATGGCGGACGACGGAGGACTTGCGGCTGTATGCGGCGGTGGAAGAACAGGCGGCGGAAGGATGCGCGGTACAGTTAGCCGGGAAGGTCAGTAAAAAAGAAGTTCGGGAAGAAAAAACGATATGTTATTTGAAGAATACCCAAATCCTTTTCCTGGATGAAGGGACTGTTTTGGAAGGGAAAGGTGCGCTCTGTTATGTCGAAGGAGCCGTGCCGGAAATCGGTGCAAGGGTTCTTATGGGCGGCACGCTCCTTGCCATGCATACGGCAGACAATATCGGTGAATTTGATGAGGCGTCCTACCTGCGCTCGCAGGAGATTTTTATCAAAGTAAGCGCGACGGAAAGCAGGACAGTATCGCATCCGCGCTTTGGGCTGCGAGAACGGCTCTTTTATCTGCGCGGGCAGATGAGCGCTCAATACGAGCGGCTGTTATTCGAGGAGGAGGCAGGTCTGCTATCGACCATGGCACTGGGGGAGAGGACGCAGTTGTCGGAGGATGTCAAGCGGATGTTTTCGGATGCGGGGCTGTCGCATATCTTGGCGATATCGGGACTTCACGTCTCGATCGTCGGTATGGCGGTCTACCGGCTTCTGCGGAAACTGCGTTGTTCTGCGGCTTTGGCAGGAGGATGCAGCGCGGTTTTGGTATGCGCCTATGGAATGCTGACCGGTTTTAGCGTGCCGACAATCCGCGCTGTCGGGATGTTTTTAATCATGCTTGGGGGGAGGCTTTTCGGAAGGCGGTATGATACGTTGTCCGCCTTGTCTTTGCTTGCCGCGATTCTTATGTTCCGGAATCCGCTTTCCCTGTTTAGCGTTTCTTTCATTTTTTCATTCGGCGCGGTGCTGGGCGTCATCCTTGTGGGACAGAGGCTGGCACGGACGTATCTGTCCATCTGCAGCATGCAATGGGAGCGGACGCACCGAAGGGACGGCGGACGGCATTACCGGATACGTCCTTTTCAGAGGGTGTGTGCGGCAGTCCTTTTCGCGTTTGGCATCCAACTGGCGACGCTGCCGATCGTCGCGTATTTTTTCTATGCGATTCCCGTCTATGCAATGTTTTTGAATATCCTGCTCCTGCCGTTTATGACGGCGGTGCTTTCGTTTGGACTTTTGGGCGGATTGGGGATTATCGGAGCGAGGCATCTTTTGTACGGCTGTCATTTGCTGTTGTTTTATTACGAGGCGGCGGCGGATCTGTCGCTGTCGCTTCCGTTTGCGAAATGGATCGTCGGGCGGCCGGAGGGGTGGAGGATTGCCGCGTATTATATTATGCTGGCGGCATTTTTATGGCTTCTGGAGGATTATGTCAATTCCTTGCAAAAGAAACATTACGTTCGCCAAAGGACATGGCTTACGGGATTTGCCTTGCTTTCGGCAGTTTTGCTTTTGCTGTTAGGATTCCACGGAAGAAGAGAGTTTTCGCTGCAGATGCTAAGCGTCGGGCAGGGAGACGGCATGTATCTGGAAACGGGGACCGGCGAGCATTATTTTATCGACGGCGGCTCGTCTTCTGAAACGGAACTTGGGAAATACACGCTGCAGCCGTTTTTGTATGCGAACGGGATCTCCCATATCGACCGATGGTTCATTACGCATATGGACATCGATCATTACAGCGGATGCAAATGGCTTTTGGAAAATGATTATCAGATTAAGCGTTTTGTATTTGCGGCTGGAATCGAAAAGATGGATAGTTTTGAGGAACTGCTTGCACTATGCGAGAAAAAGGGAGTGGTGGTCGAGTATATGAACGTCGGCGACGCGGTGGTATGTGAAAGTCATCATGGGAAGCAAAAACTGCGGCTCGAATGCCTTTCGCCTAAGGAGCCGTCAGAATTTAGCGGAACCAATGAAAACTCATTGGTACTCCTTTTGCGTCAGACCCAAGAGGATGCAAAGGGAGCGGTAAGCATCGTCCTGACCGGCGACATCGGCGCCGAGCAGGAGCGGGCGATCCTGCAATCCGGCGGATTGGACGAGGCAATAAAGAGGCGGAAAACGGCTGATGTGCTGCTTCTAAAAGCGGCGCATCACGGCAGCAACAACTCAAATTGCGAAGAGTGGCTTTCGACGCTTGCGCCGGATTTGGTACTGATTTCTGCAGGGAAGAATAACCGCTATGGGCATCCGGGAAAGGAAGCCGTGGCACGGATGAATGAGTTAGGGTTGGAACATCTATGCACGATCGACTGCGGACAGATCAAGGTGATGCGGAGAGATGGGGGGATGGTGGTGGAGAGGTTTGTGGAATGAGAGAGTGCTTTACCACATATGACCAGTCAGGTCGTAAAGGGGAACGATTTGCTGGATTGTGTTAGAAAACCTGTTGCAGCAAAGGAATGGAGGTGTATAATATGAGCAGGAAGGAAAAGTTGATACGAAGGTTGTTGTCGATGCCCAGT
>CAJOQZ010000257.1 GCA_905236585.1 uncultured Lachnospiraceae bacterium | reverse complement strand
TCTTTTCCGGTGACGTTCTGGGATATTTATGGAAAAACGGGAATCCCTCTTCGGACGACGATCTCCGAGATGGGGCCGCTGCTTTTGGGGCGGATCTTAAACCTTACGAACGTACAGGCGGACATCTTAACCGTCCTGTTTAAGATCGCGGACGACGAGCAGCTGCTTTTGATCGACACCAAAGACCTAAAGTCCATGATCTCTTATGTATCGGAGAACAGCAAGACTTACGAAGCCTCCTACGGCAAGATGTCCGGGCAGTCCCTTGCCGCCATCACACGCGCCGTCGTCGCGCTGGAAGCGGAGGGCGGCGACGTCTTCTTCGGCGAACCGGCGCTGTCCGTTACGGACTGGATGTCTGCGGACATGAGCGGGCGCGGCATGATGCACATCCTAAACGCGTCTTCGCTGATCAATTCGCCGAAACTGTACGCGACGTTCCTCTTGTGGATGCTTTCGGAACTGTTTGAAATCCTCCCGGAAGTCGGCGATCTTGAAAAGCCGAAGATGGTCTTCTTCTTCGACGAAGCGCACCTGCTGTTTACAGATGCGCCGAAGGAACTTCTTGCAAAAATAGAACAGGTGGTAAAACTGATCCGCTCCAAAGGCGTCGGCGTCTACTTCTGTACGCAGAATCCGTCCGACATACCGGGCGGGGTGCTGGCGCAGTTGTCGCATAAGATTCAGCACGGCTTACAGGCGTATTCACCGGCGGAGCAAAAAGGCGTAAAGGCTGCCGCCGCGGCATTTCCTGTAAACCCGGATTTTGACACATACGAAACGATCCTGTCGTTAGGCACCGGTGAAGCCGTCGTCTCCTTCTTGGACGAAAAAGGCGTTCCGACTGCGGCGCAGAAAGTGACCGTCCTGCCGCCCCAGTCTTCGATGAATGCGATCGACGCCGCTGCTATGGAAACTTGCGTCAAGGCAAGCCTTCTTTATGCAAAGTATGCGACGCCGGTGGACAACTTCTCGGCGTATGAATTTTTGATGCGGCGGGGCGAGGAAGAAGCAAAGGCAAAGGAGGATGCGCGGCTTTTAGACGAACAGGCAAAAGCCGCCGCCAAGGAAGAGGCTGCCGCAGCAAAGGCAGCACAAAAAGCAGAAGAAAAGGCGGCGAGGGAAGCCGAGCGGGAAGCAAAAAAAGAAGACGCCGCAAAGAAACGCGCCGTCAAATCCGTCGGCTCATCCGTTGCCGGTACGGTAGGACGTGAAGTCGGCAAGTCCGTCGGCTCGTCGTTTGGGAAGTTCGGCAAGACTTTAGGCGGCAATGTCGGCGCGAGCCTCGGAAGAGGGCTATTATCCACTATTTTGAAACTATAGTAAAAGACAAAATGGGAACAAACGAATCCCCGTGCGAGGGAAAGGAACTGTCACGGGATAGTCCCTACGGCATTTACGCTGCGGGAACAAACGAATCTCCGTGTTCGACGGCAAGAATGCCTTACCTCACACGGAGATTGTTTGTTCTCCTCATAAAATTTGATTTCCGTACATAGCGAGGCTGTTTCCTAAAACCCCTTCTCTATCGTAAGGACATTCTTCCCATCCTTATATTCATACCTCACATCATCCATGCTCTTCTTCACCATGTAAATGCCAAGCCCTCCGATCTGGCGCTCCTCCGCGGGAAGCGTGACGTCCGGGTCCTCTTTTGCAAGCGGATCATACGGCGTGCCGGTGTCGAAAAACGTAATTGCCACACGCTTCGGCTCGTCCTTCATTTCAACTTGAATTACCGCGTCGCCGACGCCAGGCGCATAGGCGTAACTTGCGATATTGACAAACATCTCCTCCACGGCGATGTCGATCTGTATCTGTACTTTCATGGCGCAGCCGTTCGCCTCCAGCACCCCGTCAATGAAGGCAAGGACCTGATCCAGATTCTCTTTTTTCGCCTCTATTGTTAATTCTTTCATGGTCGCATCCCCCTTTCTTCATTCGTTGCCAGTGCTTTTTGCACCATAATATTTCAAACAGAGCATCGTGATATCGTCAAACTGTTCCGCTTCCTTGACGAAGCCGTTGATTCCTTCCATTACATTGGACAATACCTCCTTCGGCTCCGCATCCGGGTTCTTGTTGAGCGCTTCAAGCATCCGCTGATTGCCGAAGAGTTCATCATGGACGTCCGTCGCTTCCGCAACGCCGTCCGTATAGACGAAGATGCTGTCGCCCGGCTGCAGTTCAAACGAATGCTCCCTGAACGGAATCCCTTCCATGGTCGCCACCGCCGGAGAATGACGGTATTCAACCAGTTCGTATTGTCCGTCCTTGTGCCGCAATGTCGGATGTTCATGCCCCGCATTCGCCGCCATGCCTTTTCCGGTGGAAATCTCAATGATCGCCAGCCATACCGTAACGAACAGTTCCGCTTCGTTTCCTTCGCACAACTGGTCGTTGACGTCCGATAAGATGTCTCCCGGAGAGGAGCAGTCCATCATCGTGCGGTTTTTGATCAGCGTTTTGGCGATCACCATGAACAGCGCCGCCGGTACGCCCTTGCCGGATACATCCGCCATGACGAGCGCGAGATGATCGTCGTCTACCATGAAGAAATCATAGAAGTCTCCGCCGACTTCCTTTGCCGGATTCATCGACGCATACAGGTCAAATTCGCTTCTGTCGGGGTACGGCGGG
>CAJOQZ010000256.1 GCA_905236585.1 uncultured Lachnospiraceae bacterium | reverse complement strand
GGCAGCGGCATTTAATCAGTTTTATCAGGAGTGTCCGATTCTGCGGGAGGAGAAAGAGAGTGTGCGGAACGGGAGGTTGTTTGTGGTTGATATGGTACAGCGTGTTCTAAAGGATGCCTGTGGATTGTTGGGCGTAAAGTGCCCGGAGGAAATGTAAAAGAAATTATAAGTTTAAACTATGCAGTCAATGACAAATTATAAATGGGTTGTTACAATGATGAGAGAATGAGTTTCTGTCAGGCTAGCGATGTGCTGAATAGGTGCTTTCACAAAGATTTCAAAGTAAGGGAGTGAAACTGAAATGAGAAAACTGGCAAGTATACAGAGAATATGGAAGATAGAGCCGATCGAGGGAGCGGACAGGATCGAATTGGCAAATGTACTCGGTTGGCAGTGTGTCGTAAATAAGGGACAATTTCAGCCCATGGATCTGGCTGTGTATTTTGAAATCGACAGTTTCCTGCTAATCCGCTCGGAGTTTGAGTTTATGAGGGCATCAAGTTATCGGAAAACAGATATCATGGGTGAAGGATTCCGATTGAAAACTATGCGCTTTCGCGGACAAATCTCGCAGGGACTTCTGCTTCCGATCAGTCAGTTTTCAGAGTTGTCCGCAGATGCAGAGCTTGGAACAGACGTGACGGAAATTCTTGGTGTACGGAAGTGGGAAATCGAAGAAAAGGTGACTACCGGTGGGACTATTATTGGAACGCTTCCAATTGATGTGCCGCACACCGATGAAACGCGTGTGCAGACGGAACCGGATCTGATTGGAGATTTTGCCAGTCTGGAGTATTACATCACTACGAAGTTGGATGGCTCATCTCATTCTGTATCTTTGGATGAGGAAGGGTTCCATGTTGCCGGACATAACTATGAGTATAAGGATGATGGGAAGAGTGCTTTTTATGAGCTGGTTAAGCGTGAGGATATCGAGAGCAAAGTTCGGAAGTATTACGAGGAAAAAGGACTTCGTCTGCTGACCATACAGGGAGAGTTGTGTGCTCCTGGGATCCAGCAGAATAGATTAAAGCTAAATAGACCGGAGTGGTATGTGTTTACAATCCGACTGGATGGAAAAAGAGTCGGTTTGAAGAAGATGCAGGAGATTTGCGAAGCTTTGAAGTTGCAGATGGTTCCGGTGGAAGAGGTTGGAATGGATCTGCCATCAAAGTATCCGACGGTGGAGGCGCTGCTTGCAAGAGCAGATGGCGAGTATTCGAAGGGCGGAAAGAAAGAAGGAATTGTAATCCGCACCACGGAACCGGTATTCAACGAGAGGATCAGTGCAGCACTTTCTATGAAGGTGGTGAACAATAAATATCTCTTGAAGAATGAGGATAAGTAAATATAGCAAGGCGAAGAGCATTACTGTGCCGGGGGTTGTAAAGGGGATTGATAACGTATTTTAGACAAGACGATGCTTGATATTTCCTTTGATTCTTATTTGGGAGAGCTTTTATAGGAGTCGGGTTCCTGTTTTTGCAGAAAAGCGAAGGGAAAATTTGAGTTATTCGCTTTAAAAGCAGAAAAAGCGAATATAAAAGCAATTAAAGCGAATAAAATTTGACATAAGGCGAACAATATGATAAAATAACGAAGAAAGGCGGTGCTGCGCTTGCGCAGGCAACGTCTTGACGAGAAAACTCATCGAGACGAAGTCGAGATAATAGGATAAAATGAGAGTTAAAACAACAGTTAGGAGTTGAAACCTGTGAAATTTAACGAGGACAAGAAACAGTCGATCATCCTATATTTGCTTGAAAAAATAGAACAAAAAGATGATGCAGTTTCCAAGGCGGTATCCGGCGCTTTTTCTATCAATCAAAATACGGTGCACACCTATATCAACGAACTTGTAGAGAATAACATCATTAAGCGGGTTAGGCGCGGACAATATGAATTGATCAAAGAGGAATACGAATATGATTTAAAACGGTCGCAGGGCGATTTGGATACAGATACTTATGCTTATGAGAAATGTTTGTATCCGCACATTAAAAATTTGGCGGAAAATGTTGAAGCAGTTTGGAGTTATTCGTTTAGTGAAATGATCAACAATGTAATGGATCATTCCTTCGCTGAAAATGTAAAAATTATTGTTGAGCAAGATTACCTGAATACAAATGTTATAATCGCAGATGATGGAATCGGTATTTTTGAAAAAATAAAAGAGCATTTCGGATACGCTACATTAGATGAAGCGATTTGCGAGCTGTTTAAGGGAAAATTAACTACAGATTCAAAAAATCATTCCGGTGAAGGTATTTTCTTCAGTTCAAAAATGATGGATGATTTTTTTATTGTTTCCAGTGGGAAAATATTTACGAATAATAAGTATGACAATAGTAGAATAATCAGCATGGCGGAGTCTAATGTAAAAGGAACTTGCGTGATCATGAGTTTGTCAAATTTCTCAAATAAGAAACCTCAAGATGTTTTTGATCTTTACGCAAATGTTGATGGAGGATTTATAAAGACCAGAATTCCTTTGAAAAATATTTTTGATGGTTCACCGGTATCACGATCCCAGGCAAAACGAGTCTGTAACAGATTGGAGAAATTTAAAGAAGTTTTGCTGGATTTTGGAGGTATACAATGGATGGGACAAGGTTTTGCGCATCAATTGTTTGTGGTATTTGCGAATGAACATCCGGAAATTCAGTTGATACCGATCAATATGAATGAGGACGTTACGAAAATGCACATACACGTCACACAGGCAGAGTGATGAACGGCATGAGACGAATCAGGATACAGATCCGCCTAAGCTAGAGAGAACTGTAGATATTGCAATATCCTCTTGTAGAGCCTGAAGATCAGGTTACTATGAGAGGATTTTTTATGCATGATGCCGGACTATGAGATTGTGCAGGTTCCGCATTGTATAGCAGTGGCTCCTTGACATTCCTTGATGGAATAGTATAATCGTATATGCCATAAAGGCAATAGAGAATGCGTAAAGTGGGAGGATATCATGGATTTTGAGATAACGACCCAATATACATTAGAGGAATACAAGCAGTTTAACCGGACCTTGTTAAGCAAGGTGTCGAAGCTGCGCCCTGTTCTGATCGTCGGAGCACTGATCATTGCGGGAGAGGATTTGTTCTGTCTTGTTTGGGGTGGGTTGAACCTGTTCCTTTTCGTGCTCCCGATCACGTTGTTGTGTGTGGCAGCGCTGTTTCTGATCCATTGGCTCGGGGGAAGAAGTGCTGTGAAAATATGGGAATCGAAATATCTGACCAAGGATGCGACGCTTACATTTCATTTCACGGCGGATCGTGTGGAGATCATCTTCGGCGATTCCAAAGAGATCTATCCCTATGAGAATCTCTGGCGGCTGGTGGAGACAGACACACACTTTTATCCGTTGGTTTCCGCCCGCATGGGCTTTATCATACGAAAGGACGCCTGCACACAGGAACAGCAGGACTTTATCAGGGAGAAATGTGCCGGCCAAAGGGGAAAGAGGAAGACCGGGCAGCCTGTTCCGGAGAAGATCACCTTGCCGAAAGGCGTAACGGAACAGAATACATCGGTTATGGAAGAACCGCTTTTTGTTGCTGCAACAAAATATACTTTGCGGGAATATCTTACGTTTCACCTCGTGTTTCTTACAAGATCCTGGAGTATATATTGTATGCTGGGTGTAATCATGATACTGCTCGCGCTCATTTATGTTCCGGGGGAGGGAATAGAGGGATTGCGCCATGCGCTGCTTTTGTTTGCGATCATATTTGTCGGTGTGATCGCCTTGCGCTTGTTCGTAAGTATTTTTTCATGGATGACGAATAAGCAGTTAAAGAACTGCGTAGGAAAATACAGGTTTTATCCGGACAGGGTGGATATATTCGGATCTTGGGGAAAAACAGGCGTTCCGTACGATAAATTCTATAAGATCATTGAGACCGGAAAGCATTTTTATTTGATGATCGCGAGAAATCAAGGATATATACTTTGCAAATCGGCGTGCTCGAGTGAATTGATCGAATTTTTGAAAGGGAAAAAGTATATTGATAATTGATGCTATGTTGGACGATAATGAATAGATACAAAAGTTGTGAAATAAAAATACTTGCATACTTTTAACAGAAAAAAGAAATCAGTCAGTATGTAGCGGAGTTTATCGTTGAATGCAGTCTGGGGCAGGGGTCAGACCTGATCGAAATCCCGCCGGACAGCAAAATGGGAGATTATGCAATTCCGTGTTTTGCTTTTGCCAAATTACTCCATAAAAGTCCCGCTGTTATTGCGGAGGAGTTCAAGCAACTGTTGCCCGAATGGATGATCTGGGGTATAATGAGAGTGGGAGAGCGCAGTCTTTCCATGTCAGTTGATCAACAGGAGGCGTGACCATGAAAAAAACATTGCTTGTGATAGATATGCAGAATGATTTTATTGACGGTTCCCTTGGCACCAAGGAGGCGGAGAATATCGTTGAGCATGTGCGGCGCAAGATCGCGGCCTACAGGGATGCGGGGGACGAAATCATTTTTACGAGGGACACACATCAGGCGAATTATCTCGATACCAATGAGGGAAAGCATTTGCCGGTGGTGCATTGCGTGGAAGGCACCCGGGGCTGGCAGATTGCGGACGGACTGGAGGTGCCAGGGGCAATCTATATTGATAAGCCGCAGTTTGGCTTCACGGACTGGAAAAAGTTTGATCTGGAGGAAGTGGAATTGGTGGGGCTATGTACGGATATCTGTGTGGTGTCCAACGCGCTGATCATCAAGGCGCTGTATCCGGAGATCCGGGTGAGTGTGGACGCGAGCTGCTGTGCCGGTGTGACGCCGGAAAGTCATGAGGCGGCGCTGCTTACGATGAAAATGTGTCAGGTAGAGATCTTAAACCAGGCATAAATGAGTTGTATTCATAAATCCTGCAAAACCAGAGGTGTGTTATGCTAAAGTATTATCCGCAATATTGTCAGGCGGCGGTGGCAGCAACGATCATATTGATGATCATGTATTTGATGAAACAGAATTATGCGACGCGGCAGAACCGGCTCTTTTTGTGCCTGCTGGTCAATAATCTGTTCAGTTCAGCGCTGAATATTTTGACTTTATATACGATTTCTTTCCCGGAGCAGTATCCGTTGTGGCTGTGTTATCTCAGCAATCAGGTCTATCT
>CAJOQZ010000255.1 GCA_905236585.1 uncultured Lachnospiraceae bacterium | reverse complement strand
GCCGTAGAGTTTGCGCAGCATTTCATAGTATGGGTGGTCCTTCGGAAAATCGTCGATTTCCTGCGGCTCCACGATAAACGGCTCCGTCCCGGTAAAGAGGGTAAGTATCCGCTTAAGCCCCTCCCTTGTGCCCCGTCGGCGTATGAGGTCAACATACTCTTTCAGCAGGGCGCGCATGCTGTCTACCGTCCAGACATGCGGCGATTCGATGCCGAGCCAGCCCGCTAAGGCATACAGTTCGTCTTCTTCTGCGCTGTCCGTGTCAAACCGCTGCGCCTGCCGCTCGATCGCCGTGCTGCGATCCTCATAAATCGTCTGGAACACGCCTAAGAAACGTTCGAGGAAGCCGTCTTCATCTACCTCCTCATAAATCTCCGGCAGGTACGACAATATGCTCCGTCCCGGAAACTCGATCTGAATCTCCCCGACGTGCGCCTTTTCATGCCGCCCGTACATCACAACCGCAATCCACAGATAGCGCCCCACAACGTCATGCAGCCAAACGTCGTCCGTATCATTCACCCTTTTTTTCATGTAGGGCGAAAGCATCCGGTTCTTCTCGTCAATGGATATGTCCGGAGATTTGATAAAATCCTCGATATCCACCGTTTTATCCCCAAAGACAAACTCTCTTTCGTCCGCCGCGTAAATCAAAAGTTCAAACGCGCCTTCGGAACCCGTTTTTTGGAGGGTCAGGCGATGCCACTGCATGCTTTCGGTTCGGCTGTCGTAAAGCCGGGATACAAAGACCCCCTTGATGCCGACCTCCTGGGGCGGTTCGATGCCGCCGCCTTCAATCCGAATCTTATGGGCATACCCCCTCCGGTAGTCCGAACTTTTATTCAGTAAAAAATAGTATTCTCCCTTTGCCATAATATTATCCCACAGACAGGGATACCTTTATCCCGGCAAGCCGCACCTTCGCGTGCGGAGGAATCAAAAGATCTCCGAGCCTGTTGTAAAACGCGCTTAACCCCCTGCTTGAAATCGACAGGGAACGCACCTGCGTGATAAAGTCCTGCCGCAGAAGATAACCGTAAAAATTGCTGTAAATGATGCTCTCTCCAAACCCTTTCTGGCGCTCGTCGAAGTATGACGCGATCACCTCCCGGACGCGCTCCTCCATATCGAGGAAAACGCTCGCGCACGTAAGTTCGACGTAAACTTCGACCTAGACATACGCCGGGAAATAAATCCTCACGTCGGTTCCGAGCATCCGAAACGGCTCGATGCAGTTCAAAATGTTCTTTTCGTATATTTTCTCGAGCCAGCGGTTGGACTTATACCCATAAGGCTCCACGACGATATGCACGGCGTCCGCCTCCGCGTTTTTGCGGAACCGCTTAACGTCTGCCGCAGAAATCACCTTCGCATCCGAAATCACAAGCCCCGGCGCATTCTTCGCAAGCCGCTCGTAATCCTCCGCCGAAACCGCGGTGATCGGGTGGTTCATGCATTCCCTTGCCCGCAGGAAAGCGTCGTCCATGCTCTCCTCGTCTTTGCCGCCCCGTCCTTCCGTAACATTCGTAACGCTCACGTCAATGAGCTCCGGCAGCATGAACCGTTCAATCCTGTCCCTGCGGATATTGCCGCCGCTGCCTTCGGTGCGTGCGCACGACGCCAGCCGGATCTCCCCTTCGGGAACCCTGCCCCGCCGTCCGTCGCCGAAACGGATGATGCCGTTTTCGCTGTCAAAGACAAAATGCCGATCCTCCGGACCCGACGCCGCAAAGTCGTCCACCCTTTGCCATAGGCGGTATCCTCCCCGCCTCTGCTCATCCTCGATCAAAAGCGTGACCGAATCCTCACAGACTTTGGTATCCTCAAGGGAGAACTCCTGCTCCGGGAACCCGGTTCCCTCGCCGACCGTGCTTTCGTCCCACGCCGATATTCGCCGGTGGATCAAAAGCAGCCGGTGGATCGTGCGGTCGTTCGTCTCCGGCACTGCCAGCAGCGGCAATTGCGAGTCGGGGTCTTGCGTTTTCTCAAAATCCTCAAGCCGGAACCACGTTTTCTGGCGCAGTTCATATACTTCCGTCTCGCCGAATACGGAAAGTTCCGTCTGAAGCGGACAGAAAATCTTGCCGTCCCGCCGGTCTTTGCCCTCCGGCGTAAAATGCGCATACTCGCAGACCGTTTCCCGCTGTATGGCAGCAACGATGTTCATGCTCATATAACTGATCTGCGGCGGAATGTCGTACTCTCCCTCCGTGATCCGTATGCGGATGAAGTACCCCTCCTCCCCACAGAGGGAAGAAAGCGGAATCTCTTCGCCCATGGAAAAAAGGAAAAAACCGTTATACAAAAAGCCTCTCGTCTCATCCGTCACCCGAATGAGCGGCTTCCATCCATCGTTCGTATAATACTCATAGGCAAGCGTGCAGAACGGTACGAACGGCGTGTCCGAAAGCGGGTTGCGCACCACCTCTCCTTTGCGGACGTTCATATACAGGGAAAGATATTCATTTACCGGCGGCGCCTCCTTAAAGACGAATACGCAGGAATTGCCCTCCTTCGGCTCCGGTCCGAAAGGCAGGAATCCGATCCGCTCCGTGCGCCGTCCCGACAGCCACACCGCGTCGATTTTCTCCTCGCCGCAGACCGCCATCGCCCCCTTTAAGTCTTGCGCCAGGATGCATCTGTCGTAGAGCATCTCGAACCGAAGATCCCCCGCTAACAGCGTGCTGCCTTTCATCAGGCGCAGGTTGTACTCCGTGTCGACGCGCACCCCTGCCGTTGCCGGTACCTTTGGGCGGCGCTTCAAACCAAGGAGTTTCAGGTACTTGATCCGGTTCTCCCTGCCGATCTGATCCATATAATACTGCTGGCTTTCTACAAGCATCGCAAACAATTCCAGAAGCGTCATGCCCGGGTCGTGTTCGTTGAAGTTCGTCCACTCGGGGTACGTGCTGGCAATTACGTTGCGCGCTTCGGAAAGCAGCTCTTCATAAGACTGGTCATCTAAACTCGGTATGGGAAGCATGTTACCTTATATCCTCCATTGCCCGTGTCGTTACCAATATATCATGTTCGCCGGAAATCGGCAGCACAAACGCCGCCCGCGGCATATTTCTCGCGTCAATCTCACTTTTCGTTCCGGGAATCCGCGTCTTTAGGGCAAGCCCCTGTATGCCCTTGACGCCTTCGATCGCCAGAATTTCATTCTGCAGCTGGAGCATATTCGGCATCACGCCGATCGCAAAGCCTCCCGGCTCCCCCCGCATCGCAGGACGGATGAAATCGCACATCCGCCGATACACCGTCCTTCGTACCGCAAATATCTCCGCCTCGTCCGCGGCGATGATCTCAGCGACCACGCTGCATTCGACAAATTCCGGTTCGCAGACGAAAAAACCGTCCATCTGCAGCACCGGGCTGATCTTATCCTTCATCTGCGCCTGAATCTGCGCGGATATCTTTTCGAAGTTCTGACGGTCATCCGCATAGGCGCGGTCTAAAACCACAAGCGTGACCGCGTTCTTTTTCGGGGCGCCGTTCTCATCAATGTCCGTGATCGCCTTTGCCGCCACGATCATGCGCGATGCGGCAAACGCGAGCCGTTCAAAATCACGGCAGGTCACCGCACGGTTCTGGGTCACGATCCGGTCGGTCATCCGAACGATCGCCTCGTCGAGAACCTCTTCGTCGCAGCCGCCCACCGTCGGCGACGGATTGGACACCGTATTGATAAAACCGATCTGTCTGTCCATCCGCGTTAAGGACTCCGCCGTAAGGTTGCCCTTGCCGCCGCCGCCGAACACATAAGAAACGCTGATGTTCGGCGTCATGCTCGCTTCCGGGATTCTGCCGTAAACACCGTCTCCGAACTGCAGCCGCCCCTTCCGCCGCTGCAGCACATAATGGCGGTCGGTGGGACCCGAAAGGTAAAAATCTTCCACCGGCGTCCATTTTACCATGTAGCGGTCGCCTTCTTCCTCGGAGGAAATAACGCGCAGAAGATTTTTTTTCTTTAATTCTTCCGCCTCATCCCACGCGAGCTGACCAGTCTCCTCTACATAGACCTCCTCCCTTTGCACATCGCCGAACAAAAGGTCAAAATACGCGTTGCGCCGGTAACGGTCCATGCGGAAAGTCTCTGTCTGGGAACCGTCCATCTGTACCACGCGGGCGATGTTCCGGTAGAGATTCTTGATCACCGGCGGCTCGATCCGTTCATATGCGCCCTTGGTATCCACAACGCGTACCCAGTAACGCTTTTTGCCGAACAGTTCCCGCTCTTCTATGTCCTTGCGGATCGCAAAGGTAATCTCGCCGCTCTTCGAAAGCTGCGCCGTGGTATCCGCCGGAGGAAGGATATGCCATTCGCGTCCGTTCCATGTCTCAAAGGAAACCGGAGAGGTCTGCTTCTTGCCCATGCCCTCAAGCTGGACATACCACCGCAGGGGATACCCTTCCGGGCGCTGGGTAAAGCCCAGATACATCACGCGATGCGGATCGGGCAGTTTATGGAAAGGACGTAATTTATCACCGGCTCCGTACTTCCGCCATGCGAGATTGTTCTTTGTCAGAACGCACTCCGCCGGCTGCATCGTTTCGTAGCGATAGGAAAAGCCGATATTTTCAAGCACCGGCAGGATGTACTGTCCCTTGATCTTGTACTGGTTGTTGATCCTTAAGATGCGTGCACGGAGAAAGAAGGAATCCGATGCCCCGCCCAGCGTCTGCGTCATATCTTTCGGGCAGATGAACGACATCGCCACAAACTTTCCCTTCTGCCCGTTCGTATAGGAGAAAACCTCCCTGTAATCCTCATCCATGGGAAGACGCGCCCAGCCGTTGCCGTTGAAATATTCCCATGTCACCTCCGCGATGGACACGTCATATTCAAGTACCGGCTTAAACTCGCTCCTCTCCATGATCCACTGCCAGTCGATCACTTCCTGGTCGTTGGTCTCGAGCGGAAACTGCACGAAATCAATTCGGAATGAAACCGTGATCCGCGCGCCTTTTCTTTTTAACACTTCGTCTGAAGCGAAATATACCTCATCATACCGGATCAGGCTCTCCCCGAAAGGCAAAAACCGGTTCCGGTCGCATTCCATGTCCTCATGGTACACCGCATCCGGCGGATAGACCGCGGACTCTGTGCGCAGCGACGGATACGGAATTTCCGGCGGCTGCTCATCACGCACCTGCGCCTGGCTGATCTTGAGCCACGTCCGCTCAAGACCGTCTACCTCTATGGGCGACGTCGCGGGGTCTTTCGACGAACGCCGGAGCACAATGCCTCCGTCTTCGTTGCGGACGTCCGCAAACGGGAGCCACCCGTCGGGCGTGTAATACTCCGCATGAATCCTGCCTGCCTTAAGAGGCATGTCCAAAAAGATCGTCGCCTCCTTCGCAAGCGTAAGAAGCCCGTCCAATGCAAGATAGCAGATGTGCTCCTGCTGATTCTCTCCGATGCGCGAAAACATTTTCAGCGGAAATGCCGCCGTATGCTCGTTTTCCACATCACAGATCTCGTAAATGGCGTCTGTGCGCGTATCCACGACATAGCACACATCAATCCCTGCCGGAGACGCATATACCGGCTCCGTGGTAAGGAACGACACCCTTCCGGCTTCCTCCTCATCAACTTCGGCAAAAAGCTGCGTCCCTTCCGCGACCTCAACGCCCTCCACCTCATTAGAAACAAGCAAAAACTGCACATATCCGTCGGCGCAGACGCTCGGCAGAAGATCCGCCCCCAGTTCATTCAAAAACGCGATCCGGTTCTTTAAGGAAAGTTGTCCGAACTTCTTGGCAGAACGCTTCATCATCTGAATGAAAACCTTTGCCACCGCCGCTCCCACGTCAGGATCGTTCGGATCGTAATTCCATTCCGGCGTATAACTTTCGGTTCGTTTTTTGATTTCTTTCTCAATCATTCGCCAAATCCCTCATCGAGATAGAACGGGAATACCAAGTTGAACGGGTTGTTCGTCTTGCGGACCACATAATCGATGTGGACGATAACGCTCCCCTCTTTTTCCCGCGGCTCCACCTCCACCCGGATCTCTTCGATGCGCGGCTCGAACGCCACAAGCGCGATCTCTACCTCTCTTCGCATGGAGGAAAGTGTTGTATAATCCATGGTTGCGAACGCATAATCCCAAATGCCGCAGCCAAACTCCGGATTGCGGATGCGTTCTCCCTTTTTTGTGCCTAAGATGATGCGGATCGCTTCCTTGATGTTCTCCTCCTCCGAGGATGTAACCATTTTCCCGGTGTTCTTGTCCACGCGGATGGGAAAAGAGATCCCTGCGCCTAAAAAGCGTTTGGCTTCGTGTTCGTTCATTTATGCTAACCCCTAATTCAACTTCACCATCGAACCCTTGACCGAGGTCATTCCCGAAGACGTCACATCCGTCTTGCTCTTGCCCGAAACGGTCGTCTGCGTCCCGTCCACCTTGACCGTGGTTCCCTTAAGATTCAGGCTGTTGCCTGCCTCCACGTTGACAGCGTCCCCCTTGACGGTCACCCCGGAACTGTCCATGGTGATCTTGCTTTTGCCGCTCTCCAAAGACAGGGTCTTGTCCGCCTTGACCTTAACGCTGCCGTCCTTTATGTTGATAATAACGCTGTTCTTTTTATCTTTGTCCGCAATCGTGATCGTCTCATTTTCGTCCTCGATCTTGACACAGAGTTCCTTCGGCGTCTTAATCTCGATCTTTTCTTTTCCCTTTTCGTCGGAAAAGTCCACGATGCTCCCGCCCTTTGTCTTGAAACTCTTCGTGGGATTGTCCTTCTTCGCAACGTCCTTCGGACGGGCGTTTTTGGTGTTCCAGAGGGAGCCGATCACGATCGGGCAGTTGCGGTCGCCCATGTTAAAGGCGATCACGACCTCCGCGCCCACCTCGGGCATCGCATAGGCCCCGCATTCCTTGAAGGCATAGGGCGACATCACCGGCACCCAGCCCGTCACGTTTTTTCCGTTCTGACCCAGATAATAGTCCACCTTGATCATGCCCGGATGCTCGGCGTCATAATTGTCCTTGACCAGTCCGGTGACGACGCTCGGAATGCGTTCGTCGCTGACGCCTATATTGCCTTCAAAGAACATGCCCATGTTCGTATTCCTCCTCCGGTCAGCTCTCCCACCCCTCGATATCGAACATCGTTTTGTAATCCGTGCCGTTGATCTCGTGGATCACACTTTTTAAATAGAATTTATGGTCGCATAAATCCTTGTCCAGCGACTTTACGGTGATATAGCGGCCCGGCACGATCTCCGGAATGCCGATCGTCATGCCCTGGCCGGTCTTTGCCTTGTATTCGAGCTTGTCGGCAATGCTCTGGGCCTTGTCCTTGGCCTTGGAGACCGTGTCCATCGCCGGATCGGTCAGATACAGCTCCGGCGTGTTTCCGATCAGCTTTTTCATCGAAAACGGTGTTTTTACGGAGGCCTTTCCCGAAACGGTTTTCTGCTGGTCGGCATCATAGCCCACCACCTCGATATTCAAATCCCGATACCACTCATCGGTCTTAAGAGCAAGGAGCTCCCGCCCGTATTCCAAGGTCATGATCGAGGTCTTTTCCTTGTGCGGCTTGCGGAAATAGGCAATGTTTCCCAAAATGAAAAACTCCCGGTTCGCCCGGCCGCTTGCGATCAGCTCTCTGGTGATGAACTGATAATCGTCCTGCGTCTGCGACAAGGGATTGACCAGATTGTCGGAGGTGGCATCCACACTCGTCGAGCACAGGCGGCTATACCGCGACATGATCGTATGAAAGACATCCGAATAATTCTTCACGTCATGGAGCACCACCT
>CAJOQZ010000254.1 GCA_905236585.1 uncultured Lachnospiraceae bacterium | reverse complement strand
TGTTAAAAACTTTGAAGTCGGAACCCTTGACGAACTCGGAAATGTCCTGCAGTTCCATGCCGAAACGCAAATCGGGCTTGTCGGAGCCGAAACGCGTCATCGCCTCATCCCAACTCATACGCAGGAACGGAGTTTTGACTTCGACGCCGAGCGAGTCTTCGAAAATTTTTTTGACGAGCCCTTCCATAATCGCTAAGATTTGGTCTTGATTAAGGAAGGACGTTTCGATATCAAGTTGCGTGAATTCGGGCTGACGGTCGGCGCGTAAGTCTTCGTCGCGGAAACATTTCGCGATCTGATAATACCGGTCAAACCCAGAACACATCAATAACTGCTTGAACAGCTGCGGGGACTGCGGCAGCGCGTAAAAACTCCCCGGATGAATCCGTGAGGGCACCAGATAATCCCTTGCGCCCTCCGGCGTGGATTTCTGCAGGATCGGGGTCTCCACTTCCAAGAAACCCTCCTCGTCCAAAAAGTTGCGGATGCTCTTGCAGACCTTGCTTCGCAAGATGAAATTCCGCTGCAGATCCGGACGCCGCAGATCGAGGTAGCGGTACTTTAAGCGCAGTTCATCTTTCGTCTGGAGATTCTCCTCCACCGGAAACGGAGGCGTCTGCGCTTCGGATAAGATGCGCAGTTCCTTCGCAGCTACTTCGATCGCTCCGGTCTTTAAGTTCTCATTGATTGCCGCGGAACGCTTCTGCACCGTACCGACCACCGCAATCACAAACTCATTGCGCAAAGTCTGCGCTTTTGCAAAATCTTCCGTGCCAACCTGCGGCTCGTCAAAAACGATCTGCAAGATACCGCTTCTGTCCCTTAAATCAACAAAGATCAGACTTCCTAAGTTTCGGCGTTTCTGCACCCAGCCCATGACCGTCACGGGCGCGCCTGTCATATCATTTGTAACTTCCGTGCATCGGTGCGTCCGATGCAGCCCTTCGATGGATTCCGCCATTGTAATATCACTCCTTATCTGTTATCATCCGCGAAGAACTCGCAGAAAGCCGCATAGCCCTGTGCTTCGAGCTGCTCTTTTTGGAATTTTTTGTTCTTATTCATGCGTACGACAAGCACCTGCTTCCCTTCTTCGCGCGTACTCTTCGCCTGCGCGAACACCTCGGCAAGCCGCTCCTTCGGGAACTTCTTATCAATCAAAAAAGCAATCTTTTCCTTGGACTCCGGAATATTGTAATCCTGCTCCAAAAGCAGGAGGATGATCCGCTCGAAGCCGATGGAAAAACCGCAGGCAGGCACGTCGCTTCCGGTGAACTTCCCGACCATTCCGTCATATCTTCCGCCGCCGCCGCAGCTTCCGCCAAATTCGGGAATCGCGATTTCGAATATCGTTCCGGTATAATAACTCATCCCACGCACCAGCGTAGGGTCGAACACCAGCGTAAAGTCACAGGACTTCGCAGCATTCACGGCATCCGCGATTTCGCACAGACTGTCGGCAACCTCCCCATCCAGCGCGTCCCCAAGCATTTCGGCAATTTTGCGGACGCCGGCAAGGACATCTTTTTCCTCTGCTACCGCGCTAAAAAGACCGACATACTTATCCACCGCCGCGTCGCCATATCCATGCTCCAAAAGTTCGCTTCTTACGCCGCAAAGCCCGATCTTATCCATTTTATCGAGGGTGATAAAAACGTCTTCGTACGCATCTTCGGCAAAGCCCGCGTACGCCGCCATCGCTTTTAACAGGCGCCGCTCGTTGATACGGATTTCGAAACCTGCAAACCCCAGTCTGCCGAGGCAGGTCGTCGTCGCCGAGATCAGTTCGATCTCCGCTAAGTTCGTTGCCTCTCCGATAATATCAATGTCGCACTGGGTAAACTGACGGTAACGCCCCCTCTGCGGGCGGTCGGCACGCCAAACCGAGCCGATCTGCAGTGCCTTGAACGGCTGCGGCAGGTCGTTCGCGTGGTTCGCATAAAACCGCGACAGGGGCACCGTAAGATCATAGCGCATGCCGTAATCCACGACGTCGCTTTCTTCTGCCGCCGTATCCAGATGCAGTTTTTCCCCGCGTTTTAAGATCTTGAAGATCAGTTTCTCATTGTCGCCTCCCTGCTTATTCGTCAGGTTCGCGATGTCCTCCATGCAGGGCGTTTCGATCGGCGTAAAACCGAACGACCGATATGTCTCTTTTATCACGCCCGTCACGTAATCGCGGATCTCCATTTCCCGCGGCATAATGTCTTTCATGCCGTTGACGGGCTTTTTTTTCAGATTCGTTCCCAATGGAAAGCACCTCCTATTTGCAAAAAGAGAAACCTAATATACTTCAAAAATATAGCATATTAGGCTTATCTTTTCAATTCATATACTTATTTGTTTTTCAAGATAATTCTAAAAACTGTTTCCTACCGATCAATGTTTTGTTGCCTACATATAACACAAAATATATATTATCTAAAATGCGATATTTCCTAAAAATGAACCTATCATTCACGTGTAAGCAAGCAGATTTCTCATTTCCGATCCTATTTTTTGCTCTTGCAACTATGCGGTTTCTATTTTTGCTCCATAAGTCAAAAATTTTTATAGTTACGGAGCATTTTTACTTGAACAGATCATCCAATACAACCTCATATGCCACAACATCGCTGCTGGGATTACGCCTAACACCATAGATTGTCACAAAGGTACACCTAAGATCCTTCTTTGTTTTCTCAGAAACCCTGAACATCGCCATCCTCTCCTTTATGTCCTTTGCATACTTTGGATTTATGATGTACTCATCTGAAGAATACTTCATTTCACAAACATTCATCACACCATCATTTCTGTCAATTATCAGCTCTATCTGACCACCAGCCCATTCTACACCATCAGTATCAGTAAATTTCTTTCTGCTCCAAGCATATGAATTGCTCAGAATCCCTGATATGCCAAGCCTCGCTTTGATCTGCGGGATATGATTAAGGCATACCTGCTCAAAAGCATAGCCTGACCATGTACTCTTTTTTCCTGTCTTTCCTAAATTTGTCCAGAAATGCTCGTCTGTACCAGCGTTCTTACTTACAAATCTCAGATAAAACAGTGAGAACATATCTGTCAACTGGTACACCTTTGATCTCTTCTTTTTTCCTGGGGACATATAACATCTGATAAAATCACATGCTGCAAGATTATTAAGTATCTTAGTAAGCTCTCCTCCTGTCAGATTACAGTTTTCCGATATTTCCTCTCTTGTCTGTCCAACCATTTTTTTTGATATGTATTCTATTACGCGCCTGTAATTAGAACTATCCTTAAAAAGCGAGCGAAACAAAAAGTCAAACTCAGGCTTTAGTGGTGCATTGTTGGCAAAAAGCAGATCATCAACATTCTCTGACAACGGCTTTCTATTATTGAGCATATCAAGATAATAAGGTATGCCGCCAAATATCATGTATGTATCAAGGACAATCTTTCGTCCATATTTCATTTTCTTGATATCATTCAGGTACTGCTCAGTTTCAAGAAGTGTAAAAGGCGCTAAGTAAATAGGACGACTTACACGGCCATATAAGCCGCCTTTATCACCAATAAACTTATCAACCATCCATGTAGTTGCTGAACCACATACATAGAGTTTAAGCAGTGTCTTCTTGCTTCTCCAGCCATTCCAAAATGTAGATAACGCTGCTATGAAATTACTCTTTGCCGTATCCATCCAAGGCAGCTCGTCAAGAAAAACAACCACTCTGTCTTTCTTTAATCCAAGCAAATAATCTTTCAGGTTGTCAAACGCTTCAAACCAGTCCTTTGCTTCGCCATCCTCATCCTTTGTATGCCTGTTAAGTTCTTTTTGAAATTCACTTATCTGGACTTTTGCAGCAACTTTGTATTTACCAGTATAATCAAAGTCAAATCGACCTTCTAAAGTTTCGCAGATCAAATATGTTTTTCCAACTCGACGTCTACCATAAACAGCGACAAGTTCTGATTTGTTGGAACTGTAGTATTCTTCAAGAAGAGAAGTCTCTTCTGCTCTGCCAATAAGATTCTTATTATGCATCTGTCGGTCACCTCAAAACATGTTTTATGAGAAAAGTATACATATTCAGAGATAAACCTTCAAGACATTTTTGCTCCCTAACTCTATTTTTTTGCGAGTTATGGAGCAAAAACAAATCTCATTTGCATACTGCAATCCGCTCTCAATACCCTTTTCAATTTCTGTGTTTTGCACATTGGAAAACAAAAACACGAGGACGGTGTCCCGCACATTCCAATGCCGGTCCTGTCCTCACACCATTATTATAGCGTGAATTGGTTTCTCATCTTTTCAATCCTTCCTCTCCGCGATCTTCTTCAACGCGTCCGCTTTTAAGGTCACGCCGTCGATCTTGCCGGTGCCGAGCATCGGAAACTCGTCATATATGACATAGTACGCCGGTATTTTGAACTTCGCTAAGGATTTGGAAAGCGCCTGTTTTACCGCGCCCTCATCCCAAGCCGCGCCGTCCTTCAGTTTGATGCATGCGCCGACTTCCTCGCCGAAGAAATCGCTTGGCACGCCGATGACCTTTACGTTGTCAATGATGTCGAGTTCAGAGATTGCCGACTCGACCTCGCCGGGCATAATGTTCTCCCCGCCGCGGATGATAAGTTCCTTCAATCTGCCGGAAAGATGCAGATAGCCTTCCTCGTCAATAAATCCAAGATCGCCGGTATGAAGCCACCCTTCGATGTCAATGGACTGCTTGTCGAGATCCACCTTGTAATAGCCGGTCATCTGGTTGAAGCCCTGCACTAAAACCTCTCCCGATACCCCGCTCGGGCAGTCCGCCCCCGTCGCCGTATCGCGGATCTTGATCTCAATATTCTCCACCGGTTTGCCGACGGTGTGCAGCAGATGGTCGTCCGTATCGCCGTACTTCGTAATCGAGACCGGCGCCATTTCGGACAGTCCGTAGGACGACATGAAACGGT
Source organism: uncultured Lachnospiraceae bacterium (assembly GCA_905236585.1). GTDB lineage: Bacteria > Bacillota > Clostridia > Lachnospirales > Lachnospiraceae > RGIG4930. The sequence goes on along the minus strand of CAJOQZ010000254.1, from coordinate 5,856 downwards.
CGTTGGGCAGATTATCCTTAAACATCTTGATCTGCGCTTCCGTCGCCGCCGCGCCGGAAATGATCGTGCATCGGATGGACGATAACTTCTCCGGCGTAAATCCCTTGTTGTTCATCAGTGCGATCAGCATGGTCGGCACCGAATGGAAGATCGTGCATTTTTCCCTGCTGATCAGTTCCAAAAGCGTATCCGTCCGCAGATCGTCCGGGAAAAAGATCATCGAACCCGCCATCGCATTGGCAAAAAGCCCCGCGACCAAGCCGAAGATATGAAACAGCGGCAGGATCAGACAGGTCTTGTCGTTGTCAGTTAAGGTCTGATCTTTGTAGTTCGTATTCGCCGCGTTTAAGATATTATACGCGGACAACAGTACGCCCTTCGGCGTCCCCGTCGAGCCGGAGGTAAATATCATGACGCAGGGGTCATCCTCCCGTACCGCCGTCCATGTCTTATCCTTGATCGACTTATATTCATTGCGCCTCTCACGGATATCCTGACGGTCATTTCTTATGGAGATAAACTCTTCGAGCGGGCAGTCCGCCTCGCGCAGTTCATCGAGAAACGCTTCCTCATCCTCCATCATCGGCATCTGCCCGTAGCAAAGATGCGTGATATCGCCGATGTTCGCCACCCTCGCGATCTCCGCCGCGTTCATGTTAAAGTTCAATAACTGCGCCATCGCCCCAAGTTTCTGGATCGCAAAAAACGTCAGCACCCAGTTCACCGAATTGCTGCCGCAGATGGCGACATGCGTGCCCTTGGTAACGCCCTTCGCTTCAAGTCCGTTCGCAATAATATGGGAATAGACATCCACATCGTGCCATGTAAACGCTCCCCGCCAGTCAACGACCGCCACCGCATCAGGCGTATTCTGCACTTTCTTTTGCAGGAACTCCTTAAATGACAAATGCACGTAAGTCGCCACCTCGTCGTAGGTGACCTCCATCGGGATCATGGTATGGAAACCCGTGGTCTTAAAAATATCATAGATATCCGGCGATACATTCAAAATCTGCATCCGATCCCCGTCGAAACGCTGACGGCAAATTAAAAGTTCCCGCAGTCCCGCAGAGGAAATATATTCCACATCCCTAAAATCCAGCACAACCTTAGACGTATCATCCGGAATCTTCGCGATCTTCTCCCTCAGGATCGGCGCCGTATTCGTATCGATACTGCCCGAAATGTCAAGCACGCGTCCCGCCCCGTCCGTCAGTTCCTTAATTATCATAATCCTTTTCCTCCTGTTTTTTTTGATTTTCGGCGCAACTGTTCGAAAAAGCAAAACAGTTACTTTTCTTCATGATCTATATTTTTACGCATCCTGCATTTTTCCAAAATAGGTAAACGCCAGCATCGTAATATCGTCAAACTGCGCCTTCCCCGAAGCGTATGTTTTTATCGCATCACGCACCGCATTCACGGTGGCCTCGCTGTCATATTCTTCCGCCGTCTTAAGAACATTCGTAAGACCAGCCTCCCCAAAGCGTTCGTCCGACGAATTTTCGGCGTCCGTCACGCCGTCCGTATAGACAAAAATCTTATCCCCCGGCTGCAGGGTAAACTCCCTGTCGTTAAACGGCAGCCCTGGCAATGTGGAAAGCGGCGGGGAATGCGGATACTTTACCAGCCGGTACTCCCCGTCCCGACAAAGCGCCGGATGCTCATGCCCCGCATTCGCCTCGAGCACTTTGCCGGTAGACAGTTCCACTATGGCAAGCCATACCGTAACGAACAGTTTCGCGTCGTTATGCTTACATAGGCTATTATTCACATCATAGAGGATCTGCGCGGGCGTGCCGCCCTTTTTCGCGCGGTTTTTAATCGCCGCCTTTGCCCGGATCATAAACATCGCCGCCGGGATCCCCTTGTCGGAGACATCCGCCATCACCATCGCAAAATGATCGTCGTCAATAAAATAAAAATCGTAAAAATCTCCGCCGACTTCCTTTGCCGTCTCCATAGAGCCAAAGATTTCAAATTCCTTCCGCTCAGGATACGCCGGAAACACATGGGGCACGACGGAATGCTGTATGGTTTTTGCCAGAGCAAGTTCCCGTTCGACGCGCTCCGTCGCAGCCCGGATATGACGCTTTAATGTCAGCACAAGGATGTTGATGTCGTCGGAAATCATCGCAAATTCCAAATTATTCTTCACATCCACCCGCGTCTCAAGGTCACCCTCGCTGATGGCGTCGAGCGTCCGGCTGATCTGCGAAAGCGGCTGGACGATCGTCTTTTTTAACATCCTATTCAACAGCCAGCCCATAAAGATTGAGGCTAAAACAAGGATAATTCCAACCTGCCACAAATCTTCATTTCGCTGATTCATAATCTCTGAGACCGGAATCAGCGCGGCATAAAAAAACATTTCGTCCCGCGCATACATACAGTAACACGCTTCGCCGTCATACGAATATTCAAACATCTTATAGGCGTCGTTCTCTTCCAGCGGAAACGATAGTTCTCTTTCATCGTTCCGCCCGCCCAGCGTCTGGTAGGCGATCATTCCTTTTTCCCCAACGAGACGATAGTTTCCGGATCTGTTTGGCTCATTTTCAAATACCAAAAAATTTCCGTTCGTGCCGACCGATACATTTTGTGCATAGAGACTCGCATAATCCATCCGCAAATTAAATATTTTTTCCGAAGCAACGCCAATCTCCAGTACGCTCCCTTTTTTCCCAAAAAAGCAGTCCCGGTCGAATACCATAGCGGCATATACGCGTGATGTTGCGCCGTCTGGAGCATTCACGGGCATCGGTTCGCTATAGGAGCCTTTTTCCGTTGTTATACGGAAAAAATTTTCTTTCGCCGCATCGGAATGCATGTCAAAGTTGACAAAAGAATCGTCAGAGGAATAGCGGATCACACCCTCCGGATCGATGATATTTAATTCATCATAAAACCAAAATTCAGCGCACTGATTCAGATATGCATTGATATCCGCCGTACCAATCACACCGTCCGAGTCGATATCCGCAATGTCCCCCTCCTTCACATCATACAATGGAATCCCATCTTCTTTCCCGGCGGAAAGGAGGATGTCTGCCTCATTGGCATACAAAACATAACCTGACATAGCGCTTATTGTTTCATCGACATTGTCCAGTGCATTGGAAAGCGTACGCTCCACCTGCGCCTTTGCCTGATTTGTTTCAATTACACACCTTATAATGAAAATGATAATCAGAAACAGCACGACATCGATCACCATATTCCACTGTAATGTGGTGGCGATGGATCGCTCCCTGTTCGTGATAAGCTGTCTGATATCCAGTTGATTTTTCTTAAAATCCATCTTCCGTTTGCTTCCTTACGGCGCCCTTACTTCTTCTTCGCGACCAGTACCGCCGTCGTCCGCGGTCCGAGCGTAAGCCGCTTTTGCTCCTTACACGCCGGCTCTTCTCCCGGCGCAAAGGACGCGCCGTAAGCCTCCGCCGACATATGCCATACGTACCCCTCCGGCATTACCGGAAGCGTAAAGCAATGCTCCTCCCAATGGGCGTTGACCGCCACATAGATAAACGCGTCGCCTTTCGTATGGTACTTCGCATGATCCTGGGCATACAGATAGGCAAAGCACAGCGTCGGAGCGCTCCGGTCTATCTCCCACGGCGTTAGCCCGTGAAACGACAGTTCCGGGTAGCCGGTGCCGTTTACGGCGGTATCAAAATGCGCCGCCCGCATCACGGGATGCGCCGCTCTCAGCGCAAGCAGATTTTTCGTTACCGTATATAGTTCTTTGTATTTTTCCAACCGGCTCCAATCCAGCCATGAAATCTCGTTATCCTGGCAGTAGGCGTTGTTGTTGCCGAACTGCGTATTCGCAAATTCATCGCCGGATAAAAGCATCGGCACGCCCCTGCTTGTCAGCAGGATGGTAAGCATATTCCTCATCTGGCGCAGACGAAGGGCGTTGATATTATCATCCGCCGTCTCTCCTTCCGCGCCGCAGTTCCAACTGTTGTTGTCGTTCGCCCCATCGCGGTTGTCCTCGCCGTTCGCCTCATTGTGCTTGTCATTATAGGATACCAGATCATACATCGAAAAACCGTCATGGCAGGTGACAAAATTGATGGACACAAACGGCCCCCTGTCCCCGTACATATCCGGCGACCCCTCGATCCGCGCATATAACTCCGGTGCGCATTCTCCCTCGCCCTTAATGAACTTCCGCAGACAGTCGCGGTATTTGCCGTTCCATTCCGACCACCGCTTCCATGACGGAAAACTGCCGACCTGATATAAGCCGCCCGCATCCCACGCCTCGGCGATCAGTTTGGTGCTGCCTAAGATCGCGTCATGCGCAAGCGTCTCCAAAAGCGGCGGCGACATCATCGGGGTGCCGTTCTCGTCCCTTGTTAAGATTGAGGCAAGGTCAAAACGGAAGCCGTCAATATGGTATGCCGACACCCAGTAGCGCAGACAGTCCAAAATACATCCTCTGACGACGGAATTGTTGCAGTTCATCGTGTTGCCGCAGCCGCTGAAATTATAGTACCACCCGTCCGGCGTCAGCAGATAGTAGGTGCGATTGTCGATCCCCCGGTAAGAGATCGTCGGTCCGTTCTCATTGCCCTCCGCCGTATGGTTGAAAACGACGTCTAAGATCACTTCGATCCCGTTCTCGTGAAAGGTCTTGATCGTATGCTTCAACTCATCCGCCACCATCCCCAGTTCGCCGGTTTCGGCATAGCCTGCCTTCGGCGCGAAGAAATTCACGGTGGAATAGCCCCAGTAATTATACAGCCGCTTCCCGTCAACGACGCGGGAATTTTCAAATTCGTCAAACTCAAAGATCGGCAAAAGTTCCACGCAGTTGACGCCGAGTTCCTTCAAATACGGAATCTTTTCGCAAAGCCCCGCATAGGTGCCCTTGCGCTTGACGCCGCTCGATAAATCCCTCGTGAAACTGCGCACATGCATCTCATAGATGACGAGATCCTTTTGCGGGATGCGAAGGGGGACGTCCCCTTCCCAGTCGTAATCCTCCATAATGACCTGTCCCCGCAGCGGGAACGGAGCATCCCAGTCCGGCTCCTCGCCCCATGTCGTCCGCCCCGAGACCATCTTCGCATACGGGTCCAAAAGCGGGATATTCTTATCAAACAGCAGACCTTTTTCGCGGTCATATTCGCCGTCCATCCGATAGCCGTATTCGAGTTCCTCGAAATTCAAACCGTAAACCATCATCGAATAGACGTTGCCGGTCTTAAATTCCTCAGGAAACGGAATCTCCAGATACGGCTCGCGCTCGCCTTTATGATACAAAAGCAGGGTGCAGCCGGTCGCTTCCTTGGAAAAAATACTAAAATTGATGACGGCTCCGTACATCGTCGCGCCGAACGGCAGCACATGTCCGATCCGGTAAGGAACCCCGTTTATCTCATGCGTCGGGAAAACGTCGCTTCGAATCATTTATTCCCCCTCGTCAAACTGGCTGTTATAAAGCTGAGCATACAACCCGCCCTGTGCCAACAGTTCGTCATGCTTTCCCGTTTCGACCACATCGCCGTCCTTCATGACGAAGATCACATCGGCATCCCGTATCGTCGAAAGCCGGTGCGCGATCACAAAGGAGGTCCTCCCCTCCGTCAGTTTGTCGATTGCCCGCTGGATAATCTTTTCGAGGCGGGTATCGATGGATGAGGTTGCCTCGTCAAGAATCAGCACGACCGGATTGCGGATCATTGCCCGCGCAATCGTAAGAAGCTGCTTCTGCCCTGCGGAAACCTCCGTTTGCGCGCCGAGAACGGTATCCAGACCGTTCGGCAGGGTGCGCACAAAGTAATCGAGGCCGACATCCTCTACCACTTCCTTTATGCGCTCCTCCGTCACACCCTGCGTAGAGTA
>CAJOQZ010000253.1 GCA_905236585.1 uncultured Lachnospiraceae bacterium | reverse complement strand
CCGGTCTAAATTGCCGGAAAGCCGGGCGAAAAACGGCTGCGAGCGATACCATTCCGACCAGTCGTAGAACCATTCCTGCAAGATGCGGTCATGGTTGCCCTGTACCGAGATAAAGGCGCCGGTCGGGTTGATGTTCTGCGACATCCACTGCATGACTTCCCATACCTTTGGACCCCGGTCGGGGAAATCTCCGAGCAGAATGAACTCCGCCTGCGCGTCGCGCTTGCGCAGGCGGGAAATCAACCCCATCAACTCATCATAACAACCGTGAATATCGCCGATAACGTAGTGCATCAAAAAGCCTCATAAGATAGTTTTACGGTATTTGTTCAGAACAGCACGAAGCATTTACCGCTGTGTGCGTGTCTTACACATTAGTGTTCGTAGTGTGCGCTGACGTCTTTTAAGTAGTCGATGATCGTCAAATGCTGCGGACATACGCCCTCGCACTGACCGCATTCGATACATGCGCTTGCCTTGCCGAATTTGTTTGCAAGGATTTCGTAGTTCGTAAAGTTGACCGTCCAGCCTTTTTCCTCCAAATGCTCCCTCATATCCTCGTTGTAGATTGAGAAATATTCGGGGATGCAGATATTTATGGGGCAGCCCTCCGTGCAGTAGTGGCAGGAGGTGCAGGGGATCGCAGTCTGCGCGTTGATGATGTCCGCGACTTTGAAGCAGAGTTGTTTTTCTTCTTCGGTCAGCGGCGTAAAATCTTTCATGTAGGAGACGTTGTCTTCTAACTGCGCAAGCGAACTCATGCCGGATAAAACAACCATGACGCCGGGCAGACTTGCGACGAAGCGGATCGCCCAACTCGGTACGGACATGGACGCATCATAATCTTTGAAGAGTTTTTCGGCTTCTTCGGGGATCTTCGCCAAGGTGCCGCCCTTTACCGGCTCCATGACGATGACCGGAATGTCGTGCTTGCGGGCAACTTCGTAGCAGGCACGGCTCTGCACCCACTGCGATTCCCAGTCCAGATAGTTGATCTGCAGCTGGACAAATTCCATCTGCGGATGCTTCGTAAGGATTTCGTCGAGGAGTTCCGCGGTGTCGTGGAAAGAAAAACCGGCGTGCTTTACAAGACCCTGCTCTTTTTTCGCAAGCACCCAGTTGAATACGTCAAATTCTTCGTATTTCGGGAGCGAGGCGGATTCAATGCCGTGAAGCAGATAATAATCAAAATATCCCGCGCCGGTTTTTTGCAGCTGCTCGTTGAACACTTTGTCGCGATCTTCCATGGAATTGAAAAACCCGGAGTGAAGTTTGGTCGCAAGGGTAAAACTTTCCCGGTCATAACGGTCGACAAGAGCCTCTTTTGCCGCGCTTTCGCTGGCAAAAGCGTTATACATCCAAGCCGTGTCAAAATACGTAAAGCCGTTTTCCATAAAGGTATCGACCATTTTTTTCAAATGATCCATGTCGATATCCGCCGGATTCGACGGATCGTTCTGCGGAAGCCGCATCAAGCCGAAGCCTAATTTTTTCTTGGGTGCAAAATCCATAATAATCCTCCTTATATATCGCTTCATACAACAATTTCATTATAATGTATTTTTGCCGTGCGTGTCACTTCTTTTTTTCTATGACGGCTCGTCAACCGCTCAGGCGCAAATCGTCCGGTGGACGATTGCTCTGTGCCGACCGAAGTGGAACGGAGACAGTGAGCGGTTACGTCGATAAAGTTTCTATACACATTAACATTATTCCCAGCAGCATGTATTCGGTGGAATCTTCGTCGCTGATTTTTCGCAGTATCGGCAGATACTCTTCCGGGATGTAGGAAATCAGGCGCATTTTCAAGATATCGGTATCAGGAAGCAGTTTGCAGCGGATCAAGAGGATGTCCGGGTCGTTTAGGGCGATAATGGAGCGGGCGTACATCTCGACGGTGGCTAAGGTTTCTCCGGGCAGCAGGGAAAAATTGGCGTTGTCATATTCGCCGTATTCGTGCAGGACGGTAAATTTTACCTCGCCCGCGATATGGTGGCTGCCCTCATAGGGAACGCCGTCGAACACAAGCCCCACGCCGCCGAAACGGTAGCCGAAGGGCTGCGACAAAAAGGCAATGTTGCGGAGGTTCTGGTGGCGGGCAAAATACCCGTAAGCAGCAGTATTCGTGTTGTTTTTGATCAGCACCGGGACATGGTATTTCTCTTCCAGATACGACTGGAAATTAAAATCTTTATCGATGCGGTCGATCAGGTCGATTTTCCCATTAGAGATGATGCCGCCGACGGCAATGCCGATGATGTCGTATTTCCCATAGCGGTAGACGGCGGTGTCTAAAATGTCGCAGATGTCGTTTACCAGATCGAGGTGCTGCTTGATGACGGTTTCGTCGAAAACGACTTCGCCGCTCTTATAGTAACGGTATTGAATCGCGAACTTGTATTTCCCCTGCGGGAGAAGGGCGAGCGTTAAAATGCTGGCGCCGCTTTTTATATTGTCAAGCGACTTCTGTTCGTGGTCGCCGCGCAAGGCGGACAGATGGTTCTTCCACTGCGTGCGCACCGTTTCCAAAACGGCTGGCGCGTCATAGGTAGCAAAAAGCCCGGCGGGGATGTTAAGGATCGGCATGGCGGGGTACGCCTCGCGCAGTTCGTCGAGTTTCTGCGCGGTCTGCGGCGCGAGAAGAACCATGTCGTAATCGTAGATTTTTTCGCCGAGGGAAATAAGCGCCGTCGCGTCGAAGTGAAAATCCTGCCGCAAAAGAGCGGCGGTTTCGTTTAATTTTTTTGCCATGTAACTCGTTGTCAGAGCGGAGGTGCAGGATAGAAGCACGCGGATATCGCGGGAGCTGCGGATTGCCTCATAGCCGTCCAAAAACTCGCGGAACAACTCCTTCGCATAGTCTAAGTCATTTAGTTCAAAGTGCAGGAAAAATGCGGTGTCGTCCGTTTTGAAATCCGTAATCCGCAGTTCCGTCACATACATTTCAAGATCGTAGAAATTCAATTCCCCCATCGCGAAATCCGATTCGAAACGGAAGCGGTCGGGTGCTTTTTCATAGAAGCGGGTGCCCTCGATCGGCTGCTCTTTCACCCATTCCAGATAGGCGTCCCGTATTTTTTTTACAGCGTCATTCATAAGGTGTTCGGCTCCTTTGTTAGAGATCGGAAATCATATTACGGAAAGATGCATAATTGTTTAGTTCATCCATAAACTCGTTTATATCAAATGCTTTTATTTCCAATTCTTCCGTAAATTTTATAAATCCAATATAGCGCCTCACATCTTCGTGGATTCTTGGCGCAACGAATATCGCTATAGTATTTTCGTTGTCTTTTTTTGCCTCAGACAAGTGTCTGCTGATGGGAAGCATTTCATTATTCACCTGTTGTCGCCCGCACATTAGAGTTACCTCAACTAATTCTTGGCTGTTCCCGTCGGTACATACGATATCTGCCTTGCCCCCGGATGCGGTACAGGTAGGCGGTCCCCCGTCATCAATAGCATAGTTTGGCAGAACTTTTATCTCTTTGAAATTTTGGAGCAATGATATGCTTGTCAAAAATTCGAATCGGGCAGGTTCAGAGATGACACGAAATACCGGATCTTTGCTTTCTTTCTTATAACATACGTTACGCAGTTCGATAAAGATAGATTGTTTATCGTATTTTTTAGCATATTCGAGCAAAGTTTTTTGCCGGATATAATCCAAATCAACGCTTTCGTCGGTTTGAATTTCCATTATTGTGGGGTCAATGTTGCCCATATACTCAAAATATGCCGTTTTGTTACTGAATAATGTATATGTGGCATATTCATTTAACACGTATTCGATTTTCTTTATCTCTAATTTGTTGAAGTCAATAAAACGTCCGTTTCCACGCAGGGAAATAAGACCAGTGCTACGCATTTTTCTGATGTATTCATCGATTGCTTCTCCGGTAACCTTTTCTTTCTTAATATAATTCTTATCTTTGACGGATGTATAATGCATGATACGCAGACATTCGTCATAAACCAGTTCATCCGTATAATGTCGAAATGAATATTTTTCTCGAAACATCATAATGGTATCATATAATGCTTTTGCATCATTGTTTGTCCAACAAATAAAAAAGCCTAATTCCTGACGAAAAACGCCGGTGCTGTCAGAATCGTTATCGTGTAACATCTGAAGAACCTGCAACAACAATACTAATGGGACGTTGTCGGATTTATTCTTTCTATATGGATTATGCGTTTGATATTTTACTAATGAATTTAGAAAAATATTTTGTATCTTTTGTTCATTGATTGGCGTTTCATTAACGGCGTCAACCAGCATATGACCGGTTGCAGATATTTCTATTTTGGAATCCATTGCATATTTTACAAACCCAAATTCCATCGGCAACTTGTACCATGTGTCAAAACGGGAAGGCCAACCGGCATCAAACCCGGATTCCTTGTGCTTTTGAGGACTATGCGAAATTATATCTTCTAATTGATCTTCGGAAAAATACTCATCTTCGCTTTGATATATGTCGCTTAACTCTAATTTTTTCCCGATATAATTGGGGCGGTAAATTTTTTCACGGATCACTTTTCGGACAACGTTTCCAATCACATCTTTTGTCAGCAACATCCCTTCAAACGGAATTAAGCATTTCAAAAAATCTGCGATTCTATTCGGATTTCGCATTGTTGTTGAAAAAGATAACGGTTTGTATTTTTCTTTTGCCATAATATAGCAAGACCTTTCATGTCAGGATCAGGCACAATTCGTAACAAAAACCTCTTTTGATGTTGTCTTGATTGTATTATCGTTGAAACTGATGTAGTTGCTTTTTACATTGTATGCATTGTATTTTTTTGACCATTCAAAAAAACGGGTATTGATTTTCCCCTTATGAGAAATTAGATTTGTAATTCCAAACATAATTCCCCGGTCATTTAATGCATCTAAATATTCACACAATTCATTTTCTTTTTCGTCATTCCAAAGTTTGTTGTACTCGCTCATTGATATCAGATAGGGCGGATCGAGGAAAACATATGAATCGTTTTCGAACTTGATATTTTCCAAAAAAGAAATGTAATCTAAATTATGAAATTCAACAGAATGCTTTTTCATAAAGTCGAGATAATCGTTTAACGCGGAAAAAACGTTCATATTGAAATCCACATTTCCAACCGGCAGATTAAAATTTCCCATGCTGTTAAAGCGAATCATGTGGTTAAATCCATAGATTAACAGCAAGTATAGTTTTAATATATCTTCTTTGTTTTCATTAAAATCTGAACGCAAATGTATATATGCGTCTTTATTATATTTTGCATAATAAGTTTTGATATACTGCTTCTTTAATTCGCTTGGAACGCATATCCCACGGTATGAGCATGACAAACCATAAAAGTCAATCAATTCGAATAATAGTTCAAATAATTCTTGTTTATGATTTGCATATTTTCCGATTTCTTTATGTAATCTAACGACAAAATAATCAACATCATTTAAGGTGTAGGAGTTCCCGGTAGAATTTAGGAAAGAACTTCCCCCGCCAACAAACGGCTCAATATATTTTCCGATACGCTTTGGCATATATTCTTTTAACTGCGGCATAAGTTTATATTTATCACCTACATAAAAGAAGGGTGATCGGATTATAGTTTTATCTTTCAATTCTTGACCTCCGTAACGAAAATATATTCCTTATGATTTTCAAAATCCGTCTTCCCGGCATTGAAAAAAGGATGGTCTTTTTCAATTCGTATAGTACTGCCTCTGTTATTAAGAATATGATCTATTTGTTCCAATGATATTTTGTTCTTTGACGAATTACTCTTTGAATGGTAGGTATTGTTGTATGTAACAATTATAAATTTTACATTTAAGGCATAGATCAATTCCTCAAAAACAATGGGAGCAGAACTCCGGCAATACTCACTCATGTTTTCCGGCGGCGGCTTTAAGGCTGTTCCGGTCAAGGGAGGACAGTCCCATTTGGTAATATTTTCTAAGATATGGTAAAATCGACTGTATTGTCGGCTGTTATACGGAGGGTCAACAAAGGCGACATCCGCTTTGACCTTTTTTGCAAGTTGATTAGCATCTTCCCGATATATATCAAATGTTCCGGCAGATGGTTGGGCGTCTATCAAATCATATTCAAAACGATCTTCGATTTTTTTTATTTTTCTGTATGCATCATAATGCCCTACTGTATTTGCGATTTTATCCATTGAAAAAATTAAAGACGCCAAAAGTATATTGAACTCTTTTGGGGTGAAATTATCGGCGTTGTGCGACAAATCATCCCTTATAAAACCTATGACCTTTGCGTCATGTCGGGAAAAGTACTTATCTCCGAAGTTTTCGGAAAAATAGTTTTCCGACAACGTTTCCTTGGCAAATGATTGATACCGGGTTTTATATGCAAGGATTTTTTCATTGTCAAAAGGTTCGTTTTCAAAAAATGCACGATATATTACTTCGTTTGAAAATAAAAAATCATTGATTATAATGTGCGGAAAAAATTTACGCATTCGGTCGCTTACGACGCCGGTGCCTGCGAACACATCAAAGAAACTATCCCCTGTACAATATTTTTCTATACAGGATTCTATTTCATCAAGTAATTTATATTTGCTGCCGGTATATCTTCTGTTGCTAATTTTATACATTCCACTATGCTCCGAATTTGCTGAGGCAGTATTATTGTATGCGATATTAAGTCCAATAAAAATGACGCATAACTGTTTGGAAGGAAAATTGTTACAGTTCACATGGGGTATACAATATATAGTATATTATATATGTAAAGATGCCATATATCAACATTTTTATCAAAACAGTATCGAAAATACGTTTGCCTAATTTGTCCGGATATAAGAATACGACGGCAGAAGGAATCATTGATTCCATAGAGACCAAGAGAAATGCCTTACAAAGTATAATTGACCTTGTTCATCAGCCACGAAAATGCTTTTGCTGTACGGATATCGGAGTCTTTGAAATGGTTTCCCGGATTCCATTCAAAATGGCAGGAGCATCCTTGTTTGGACAGGCAGTCCCTCGCCTCGGATATTTTATCTGATACCGTGGCAATTACGGGGTTTTTGGTCTTTGCTTCTTTATCTCCAAGGCTTAGGTATACGGCGTTTGTCAAAATATTATGCTCTTTCATATATTCAAGAAATCCCGGGAACCACATGGATGGGGATGCGGCGGCAACGCCGGTAAAAATATCGGTCTGATAGGAAGCCCATATCGCAAACAAACCGGCAAGCGAGTATCCTCCGATCAGATACGTTTTGCTTTTGTCCGGGCATAGGTTTAATATTTCAGGCAGCGTGTCCTTTGCACCATCTCCGAAATTGACCTTGCCGAATACCGGCGGCGCATTCCAAGGGGACAGATCGTGATTCCAGACATTTGCCCTGATTGCGATCAGAAAAAAGTCTGTCGCTGAATTTTCCCTAATCATTGAGACTTCATTATCCATGTGCTCTAAGTCGTGCTCGTCTATCATTTGGATAAGAACGACAGGGGCGGATGGATTGCCATAGTAATATTTTTTCATTTTGCACCTTTGTCTGCTGAAAAAATAGCATTTTATATATGATACCACGAAAGCACGAGCCAAGTAAACACTTGTGTTTATTTGGCGACGGCATGCGAAAGTGCCCTGCGGGTATAAAAGGCTCACACAGTACAAAAATCACATAATTTCCGTAAAAAATGTGTAAAAAATCACATAATTGAAGAAAAATATGTGTAAAAAATCACATAATTGAAGAAAAATATGCGTAAAAAATCACATTTTTGAAGAAAATCCTTTCCGACGGAGGTCAACCGTGGTAAAATATGATTTGTAAGGTGCGATTCACCGGGGGAGCGAAAGTGCCAGAAGGAGCGGACGGAGCCCTATGAAGCATCAGTATTTCGGAGGTGGCGGATGAAACGGGACGTAATCAAACAACTTGCAGCGTGGAAGGGCTCCAACCGGCGGAAGCCGCTAATCCTGCGGGGTGCTCGGCAGGTCGGGAAAACGTGGATATTGCGGGAGTTTGGAAGGGAGTTTGCGGACGGCTTCGTCTATATCAATTTTGAAAAAGAGCCTGCATATCGGCAGTTTTTCGAAACGACGAAGGATGTCAACCGCATTCTGCCGCAACTTGCGTTGGCGAGCGGAAAGCGGATCACGGAGCGGACACTGCTTATTTTTGATGAGATCGGGGAGTGTCCCGATGCGCTGAATGCCTTAAAATACTTCTGCGAAGACCGTCCGGAACTGTATGTTGCAGCGGCCGGTTCTCTGCTGGGGCTTGACCTTGCAAATGGTTTTCCGGTCGGGAAGGTGAACCTCATCGAAATGTATCCGATGACCTTCCCGGAGTTCCTTACGGCAATCGGGGAGGATGCTTTGCGCGATTACATGGAGGCGTTGGCGGTGCCGGAAGCCATTCCGGAGATATTTTTCAGCCGCTTGCTGCAGCGAATGCGGGAGTATTTTTTTGTCGGCGGCATGCCGGAAGCGGTTGCATCGTGGAGCGAGCGGCAGGATGCGGGCGAGGTGGACGATATTTTGCAGGAAATCCTCTTTGCCTATGAGCGCGATATGGGGAAGCACCCGGACAAAAACGACGTTCCAAAGATTCATTATCTTTGGAACTCCGTGCCGTCGCAGCTTGCGCGGGAAAATAAAAAGTTCCTGTATAGTGCGGCGAAGCAGGGTGCGCGGGCGAGGGAATATGAGAACGGTCTGAACTGGCTTGTCAATGCCGACATTTTGAAAAAGGTCTATGCGGTGACCCGTCCGCGGCTGCCGATCGATGCGTATGATGACCTGTCTGCTTTTAAAATCTACATGGGCGACATTGGCTTACTTAGGAAAAAGGTCGGTGTGCGGCGGGAAATTTTCATGGACGAAACGGGCATATTTACCGAGTTTAAGGGCGCGTTTACCGAAAATTACGTTCTGCAAGGCCTTCTCCCGGGGCTTTCCGTGACGCCACGGTATTGGAAGGATGCCCGGCATGAGGTTGATTTTTTGGTGCAGTGGGAGGGGGAGATTATTCCGTTCGAGGTAAAGGCGGGTAGCAGCATCAAAACAACGAGCATGAAGCGCTACGCGGAGCAGTACCGTCCACGCCGCATGGTGCGCCTGTCGCTTAAGAATCTTTCCTTTGACGGAGAGGTACTGAACATCCCGCTGTTTTTGCTGAGCGAGTGGCAGAGGCTTTATTATTTTTAACGTGTGCCGATATATTTTACAGGTGACATATTTTTGCAGACGGTGTAGGATAGCACTATAACGATGGTACGACCGGAGGAGGGACGACATGATCATCAACCATAACCTTACGGCAATGAACATGAGCCGTCAATTAAATATTGTTACGGACGGTATAGAGAAGTCCGCCGGAAAACTTTCCTCTGGCTATAAGATCAATGGCGCATCGGATGATGCGGCGGGGCTTGCCATTTCCGAAAAAATGCGGTGGCAGGTGCGCGGTCTCAACCAGGGTGTGCGTAATATTCAGGACGGGATTTCGCTGATCCAGGTGGCGGACGGCGCTCTGCAGGAAGCACACGACGTGATGCAGCGGGTGAACGAACTTGCGACACAGGCGGCAAACGATACGCTGACGGCGCAGGATCGCTCGCAAATCCAAAAGGAGGTCGATCAGCTTGCCACGGAGATCGACCGGATAGCGACCACCACTTCTTTTAACGCGGAAATCTATCCGCTGAACGGTTCCTCCATGACGGTCGAGTATCCTGATTGCCTACAGGGGATGGATGTGACGGTTCAAAATTTGGGAACCGGCACGCTCAACTATGACGGGACAATCTGCCCTTCGGGGGGCACTCACCGTTTCAAATGCGCTCTGTTATGTAGAGGGTTCCAGCGTAAAAAGGATTGCGGTCGGAGAGGAAACTTCAGGTGGTTCCGGCAGTTTTTGGACATTTTATAACGGAAATGATTATTCGCTTTTCGGTACGGCTACCTGGGATGCGCATCCATATGGAGATAATACCCTGTTGTATGTTACGTACGATGATTTAAAGACGGATGAGGAGGGGCATATTTATTTTGATACCCCTCGTTCCAGTCCTGGATTTGTGTACGATGCAGATGGCAATCGCGTATCAGCAGACCGGTATTATATGACGAACGACTCGTATCACTATTCCTACTTTGCGCCGACGGAAACGGCCGAGAGCAAATACTTAAAAGCGACCATCACCCGTTTTAACAAATCCCTCAATATCCAGTCGGATGCTGTGCAGGGGGACAGTTTTACGCTTGATACGGTTGACGCGACGCGGAAGGGACTGGGGATCGGATCGCTGAACGTGATGTCGCATTCGGCAGCAGGGCGGACAATGGCGACGGCACAGGCAGCAATCGACAAAATCAGCGAATATCGGGGATACTTCGGCGCAATGCAGAATCGCATGGAGCATGCGTATAACAGTGTGATGAACACGGCGGAGAATACGCAGGGTGCGGAAAGTCGCATTCGAGATACCGATCTATCCGAGGAAATGGTGCAGTATTCCAAGAATAAAATCCTGGCGCAGGCGGGGCAGTCCCTTCTTTCGCAGGCGAATAATAAGAATCAGAATGTGTTGTCGCTGCTGCCGTAAGAGGGGGCGTTAAAAACTTTTGACCGGCTGAGAGAAATTGATAAAGAAAAATCCTTGCACATCGGGTAATTTTATATCAGAATGCAATTCGCACTTCAAAAGAACTTATCTCGATGCGTGGCTCAGTTTGGTAGCGCGCTGCGTTCGGGCGCAGAGGGCTCAAGGCGTCCGGTGGGAGGTTGTGAATGGTAATGAAGGGCATATGGCGAAACGTGGTATAGGAGAATGATGCGGATTACAGACCTTAGGGCGCCGGAGATCGTATATTACACCGGACTTAATGAAAAGCAGGCAAAACGGATATTTGAACCGGAAGAGGGAGTTTTCATATGTGAAAGCATACGGGTCATTGAGCGGGCGATAGCGGCAGGATATCAGCCGATGTCTTTTTTTGTTGAGGAGGGCATAGAGGATAAGATTTCAGCACTCGTGCCGCATGAGGACGTGCCGGTATATGCTGCCCCATATGATGTGATGAAGGACATTATCGGATATTCGCTTACAGGCGGAGTATTATGTGCCATGAGAAGAAGACCGCTGCCGGAGATAAGGCAGTTTATATCATCCCATGAACGGATTGTAGTGCTTGATGATGTTGAAAATCCTACAAATGTAGGGGCGATATTCCGATCTGCCGCAGCGCTCGGAGCGGATGGGATAATACTTGCCAAAGGAAGCGCAGATCCATTATACCGCCGTGCGGCAAGGGTAAGCATGGGATGCGTTTTCCAGATTCCATGGACATATGCAAAAAAAGATTTTATGCCGTATCTTAAGGAAGCGGGATTTGAGACTTTTGCATTGGCATTGTCGGATGAGGCGGTATCCATAAAAAATTGTGCCCATCATAATGAAAAAACAGCAGTGATACTTGGGAATGAGGATCATGGGATATCGGAAGAAATCTTATCCGGGTGTGACAAAACGGTGACGATCCCCATGAAAAAGGGCGTGGATTCATTAAATGTCGCAGCGGCAAGCGCCATAGCATTTTGGACGTTGTTTAATTAGGATAAAGACGATGCTGCTGTATGTGATACCCCTCTGGCGGTACGGCGTCGATTTCTTATCTCGTCAACTCTGGACATCGCCTCTTTTAACGGAAGTTCGTTTCCCGATTCCATATCATCAATGCCGCGATCTAAGAGCTGCATAAGGCTGCTGTCAATGATCTCTTCGTTTTTCTTGTTTTCTTCAGTCATACTGTCCTCCTCACACACCCTGCAATAACTTACGATAATGCCTGTCTGTACGGCATCGGTTTCTTATCCCGTCGATTTTGGACATCGCCTGTTTTACGGCTATTCTATGATACAGCAGTGTTTCTCATCGTGCTCATACGCTCCTCATATTCCCGTTCGAGCGACTCTATCAATTCTTTGTTTCTTCGAAATCCTTCCCTCAGTTCTTCCTCGCTGACATCATCTGGGATTTCACCTTGTCCAATGGGGATTTCCTTTAAAGGAGATGGATTATATCCCCAATCATTCATTGTTGGTCTCATATTAACCTCCTATTGATAGTACAATCCGACCTCGCTACACTTTGTCAAAAACATCATTCCAGCATAGTAACACTCCATATGATTTTTTGGATCAGGTATCTCTGCAACACACTCATTGTACAAAGCTCTAGCTTTAGGAAAATCATACCCTAAATCTTTCTCCAAGTAATGTACTTTACCCTGATTCGACACAACAACTACCATCTTTATGGAGGCATAGCTAAGGAAGAAAAATACATCTTCTAATGATAATGTCTGTGTTGACGGATGATTATGTAAAACGACTACCGATCTTTCTCTTGCAGATACGATAATATGATTGGATTCTGTGTCAGCGCAGACATCTACCTCATGTTCATTACCACCATAAGCCTATCGTTGCCTTGATTATATAAGGGTTTCCTTATGATTTCAAGCCATTATGGGATTTTTGCTTAGGTCTCCTAATGTTTCAACGAATATTCCTCCGCCTTCTCTGATCTTGTATCTTGACGATTTGGGTTTTCGTTTTCGTTCCTTCGGGATGGTGCCTGCTTCTGGCGGAACATATTTCAAACGTCCGTCAACTATTTGTATCGAATCTGGGCATAGCATTTTAAACGCTTTATATGTATCGTTTGCCTCCCGTTGCGGTTCATCTGTTACCGCCGGAACCGATACGCGTTATGAATCCGATGCCGCATTGCGGAAGCAGGCTGCTAATGTAAAGGTCTTTTACCGCTTGAATAAAACTGACATTTAATGTGCTGTTGGGGTTTTCAGCAGCTTCAATATGTTGTATCATAAGATTAGGCACTTCCTTCGGTGTGATGTTTGATTGTAGCTGATCTTATTATACCAAAGGTCAGTGCCTTTTTGCTTGTCAATGTACCATTTTTTTAGCATCAGTTGCAGTATTTAT
>CAJOQZ010000252.1 GCA_905236585.1 uncultured Lachnospiraceae bacterium | reverse complement strand
GACGGAATTTCTGAATGTGACAAAGCACTCCGCGCAAGAGATCGAAGAGTTGATAGCGAAGGGCGGGTTTCAGCAGGCGATACATATTACGGCGTGGCTTTTGGCACTTCGGAGGCGTGCCGGCGAGGAAGACTAAGGAGATTGAGAATGCGGGTGACGGGCAGTCCAATGCTGAGGGGACAAAGCCGGAGGACTGCCGGATTGTGGCACATATCATGTATGGGTGATGACCATGAGGAAGAGATGGCATACTCAAAGAGCGGGAAAAAGAAAGGAGACAATCATGACCGACACGGAAATCCGCACTGCAAACGTCGATGACGCAGAGAGGTTATTGGAAATATATTCCTATTATGTGGACAATACGGCAATTACATTTGAATACGATGTGCCTTCAATAGAAGAATTTCAGTGTCGCATCAGGAACATCTTGGAGAAGTATCCGTATCTCTGCATTCTTCAGAATGGTGTGATACAGGGTTATGCCTATGCGGGTCCCTTTCATACGCGGGCGGCGTATCAGTGGTCTGCGGAAATGACGATATACCTTGATCATCATACGAAAAGATGCGGACTTGGCAGGAAGCTGTATGAGGCGTTGGAAGAGAAGCTGAAGGCAATGGGGATTTTAAACATCTATGCCTGCATTGGTTATCCGATGAAGGAGGACGAATATCTCACAAAGAACAGTGCGCAGTTTCATGAGCATTTAGGGTATGTAAAGGTCGGAGAGTTTCACAACTGCGGATACAAATTTAGGCGGTGGTATAACATGATTTATATGGAGAAGCTGATCGGGGAGCATGTGTAATGAAACAGAGGGAGCGGTAGGCAGGGTGTTTAGAGGGCAAGTAAAATGTATCGTGCAATAATTTTTCCCTAATTTATATATTGGTGAAAATGTAGGCAAGGTTTGTGAGTATGTTCTATTTCAACCAAATTCGGCTTAAAAAATAACTGCCGAATTTGGTTGAAATATTTTTTTAATTGTGTATAATATAAACGGAGGTGATTACTGTGCCCACAATCTCGAAAGGCAAAAAGTATATTACAACCGCAGAGTTTAAGGGGATGGGATATTCTTATTATAAAATTACTCAACTGATAGAAGAAGGACTGATTAAAAAAGTCAACCGGAGCACCTATGAGAATTTGTCCTATATAGGTGATGAAAATGATTTCTACAGTGCCGAGGCCTTTGTTCCAGAGGGGGTAATCTGTCTGTTGAGTGCCGCAAGATATTATGAACTTACTAACTTTCTGCCGGATGCAGTTGATGTTGCCATAGGGCGGAAAAAGAAGGTGAGTACGCTTCCTGATTGGCCGGAGATTAAGATATTTTATTTTGATTCCGTAAGGATGGAAACGGGAGTTCAGAAAGTGTGCGAAGGCGAGAACATTTTCCATATTTTTGATATTGAGAAAACGGTTGTAGATATTATTTATTACAGAAATAAGGTAGGGATAGAAGAAACTTCTGAAATACTGAAGAACTATCTGAAACGCAAGGATCGCCAGATAGACCGGTTGTATGCTTATGCGAAACAGTTGAGATGTGAAAAAACGGTGAGGAATTATCTGGAGGTACTTGTGTAATGAACGCAGAATCCGTAAAGGCGAGGCTAAAAAATTTTGCAGCAGAATCAGGACATACTTTTCAGGAGGCACTCATTTACTATGGTCTGGAACGGACGGTATAACGGATTTCTATTTCTCCATATGCAGAGCATTTTGTATTAAAAGGCGGAATCTTTTTGTATGCTATTTTTCAAAGGGATTATGAGAGAGCAACAACAGATGTCGATTTGCTTGCAAAGAGGATTTCCAACAGCGGTGAAATTATGAAAGAAGTGTTCAAGGAGATATTTTCTCAAGATACAGATGATGCATTAGTTTTTGATATGAATTCGATTAAAGTGGAAGATATTACGGAATTTAAAGAGTATCATGGCCTGCATATATCTATCACAGGATATCTTGATCGAACGAAAATTCCGATTGGTATTGATATTGGATATGGAGATATAGTGTATCCAAATGCAGTTAAAATAGATTTTCCTGTGATACTTGATATGGATGCGCCGGTCGTGAATGCATATTCGATAGAATCTTCTATAGCCGAGAAATTGCAGGCCATCGTACAAAATGGATATCTAAACAGCCGATATAAGGATTTTTATGATATTTATGTTCTTTCTCGAAAATTTTCTTTTACATATCCGAATATGCGGGAGGCTGTTGCAGAAACTTTTCAAAATAGAGGAACTGCTATGACGGCAAAAATTGCGGCATTCAGTGATGAATTCAGGCAGGACGCAATGCACCAAACAAGGTGGAAAGCTTTTTTGAAGAAGAAAAGGGTGATGCTTCAAATTGCATGGGAGGATGTGTTGCTTGGAGTGAAGACATTTGCCACGCCACTTTTGGAGCAAAGTGCCAGTGGCATAGAGAATTGGAATCCTATAAGAGGAAACTGGCAGTGATGCGGTGATCAATAGGAAGAAGGGCTGGCAGATTCCAGGAAAGGAAGCGGAATAACCCATGAAAATTCTCATAACCGGCGGAACCGTATTCGTGAGCAGATACATAGCGGAGTACTATGTTGCGAAGGGTGAAGAAGTCTATGTACTGAACAGGAACAGCAGACGTCAGTCCGAGGGAGTCAGGCTGATTCAGGCGGACCGGCATGATATCAGAGATCGTCTGCGCAACATCTATTTTGATGTGGTCATCGATACTGCTTATACTGCAAAGGATGTCACGGACTTGCTTAATGCTTTGGGTGAATATGAGGATTATATTTTGATCAGTTCCAGCGCCGTCTATCCGGAGCATGCGCCCCAGCCCTTTCATGAAGAAACCGAGCTGGGACTCAACCGATTTTGGGGCAAATATGGAACGGATAAAATCGAGGCGGAGGAAGTCTTGAGGAAACGAAATCCGGGTGCGTACATTCTTCGCCCGCCGTATCTGTATGGACAGATGAATAATGTGTACAGAGAAGCTTTTGTCTTTGAATGTGCTTTGGCGGACAGGAAATTTTACCTGCCTAAAGACGGTGAAATGAAATTGCAGTTTTTTCATATCACGGATCTGTGCAGATTTATAGATGTGCTTTTGCAAAAGAAACCTTCCCATCGCGTTTATAATGTTGGAAATCGGATGCCGGTGTCTATTCGCGAGTGGGTGGAGCTCTGTTATCGCGCTGCAGGAAAACAGGCGGAGTTTGTGAATGTTTATGAGGATATAAACCCAAGGAACTATTTCAGCTTTTATGATTATGAGTATTGTCTGGATGTTTCGAGGCAATATGAGCTGATGCCGGATATGAAACCGCTTTTTGAGGGGCTACAGGAGGCGTTTGACTGGTATCGAAAGAATCCGGGCGAGGTTAGCAGGAAACCTTTTCTGGATTATATTGAGTATCATTATAAGGGCTGACGAT